>DXEZ01000223.1 GCA_019114715.1 Candidatus Sphingobacterium stercoripullorum
CTTGAAGACCTCGGCACTTACTTCTTGACCATCCACCTTAAAAATATACTTCTTATCAAAGTCGATATCGCTGTACGATATCTTTCTTACCTGAACAACTGAATCGCTTTGTACAGTTCTAACTGGATCGATTGAATCATTTTGTACAACTCTAACCTGATCGACCGCATCATTTTGTACAACTCTAACCTTATCGATTGAATCACTTTGCACAACTCTAACCTGATCAATTGAATCACTTTGCACAACCGAAACATTTTGGATTAAGTTGGTGTTACGGGTGTAATCCACAACATCAATGATATTCTTCTCTGCTTTTTTAGCTGCAAATCCAGCACTTACAAAGATCAGGATAGGTAGCATAACGAAGTACTTCCCGATTTCAAGCTTGGTTGACCTTTTCTTATTCATCATGTTTATACGTTTTTTTAGCGTTTTAAAATTAAAATGGTTACTAATTCCCACAGACTGTCCTTGCCTGGCGGTACTTAGCAACGAGTACTGATAACTCTGGCGGTCAGCCCCACTTTCTAATACTTGGTGATCAGTCAAATATTCTAAATTATCTCGAGCAGCTTTGCGCATCAGCCATACGAATGGGTTGTACCAACAAAGAATCAATATCACTTCGAAAAAGAGGGTATCTATAGAGTGTAACTCCTTAATATGAACAGTTTCGTGCTCAAAAATATCCTCCAGCTCTTTTACATTATGTTGTTTACGGTTTAAATAAATATTCTTAAAAAATGAGAATGGGTATATGGAAAATAACACTTCTCGGTATTTGTAGTCTCGCCAAAAAGCCAGCTTAGAAGCTCGATGAATTTTATACAAACTGATGGCCTGTATTACAAACCGGATCAAAAACAATGCAGCCCCTAATCCTATAAAAATTAACAAAGCGCTGGCTAAAGAAAAGCCTGCATTTGTCACGACAATAGGGTAATCAAGCACAGCAGTAGAAAGCTCTAAAGTAGGTATCTCTAGATACTGAGGAACCCAAGTATCGAATTGGATTAGTGGAAATAAAAAAGCATAGAGTGCTCCAATTATAAAATACCAGCGATTGATTTTATAGAAGGTCAACCCTTGTAATAACAACTTATAACCTAGAGCTATAAAAACAAGCAATAAATTACATTGTAAAATATAAATTAGTAAAAGCTTCATATCATTTCATTTTTCCATTACGAATCATCTCTAGAATCTCTTCCAGCTCATCCGGCGATATTTTCTCTTCCTTAGTAAAGAAGCTAACCATCTCTTTATAGGAGTTCTTAAAAAAGTCTTGAACAAAAGAGTTCATAAACTTTTCTTTATACTCTTCCTGGCGAATGATCGGTTCATACCTTTTCGCATTAGCAAATATTTTCGCTTTTACATAACCCTTGCGCTCTAAATTTCTTACTGTTGACGCGAGAGTTGTATAAGGAATGGTCTTATCTTCCATATTATTCAATATCTCTTTAATAAAACCACCTTCTATCTGCCAAATGGAAAGCATGGCTTCTGCTTCCTGAATTGTTAACTTTTCCATATTTACTATTATATAATCGTAAAGCTACGAAGTTTTCGTAACTAAGGGAAATAAAAAATGTTAAACAATGTAACCAGACACTATAAACACCACACTAAAACACTATAAATCAACACTTAACAAGAACACAAAAAAAGAAAATATTTTGTATCAAAACCTCTTAAAAAAAAGAATATAAGCTATATCACTAGGTGCTCTCCCCCATCAACGAATATAATTTGTCCGGTTAAAAAGCCACTTTCCACTAGGAACCGCAAAGCGCGCTGAATATCTTTTAATGTTCCGGGGCGTTGAAGTGGGATCTTCGCTGCTAATTTATCTATATACTCCTGTCCTTTACCTACAGGAGGTAAAATAACTCCGGGGCAAATTCCATTCACGCGTATCGCTGGAGAAAGGTGCGTGGCTGCAAGCTTAGTAAACTCAGACAGCATTTTTTTGGCTAGAATATAATCCAAGTGTTCACTGTAGTCTCGGGTTATTTTAGTATCTAGCATATTAATAACAACCCCACTTTTAAACACCTTAGCGAAAGCTTTTATAAGTAAATAAGGACCTTCAAAGTTGCTGCTTAATAGCGCGTGCAGGTTAGCGGATCCCGGGTCTTCAAACCCCGAGGGCTTAAATTCAGAGGCGCTATTAACGAGTACTTCTAAAGTAATCCCCTTACGCTGTAAATTCTCAAAAAAAGCAACAAAGTCGTTCTCTTGATCAAAATCAAAATTAATGAGCTCCACTTCAGCACCCATTCCCCTCAGCTCCTTTTCAAATTGTACGGCTTTATCTTTAGAGCTCCGATAATGCAGCAGCAATCCATAACCCATTGACACTAATTCTAAAGACATGGCCTTGCCTATTCGATCTGCAGCACCCGTCACTAAAGCGTATTTCTTAGCATTCATTTTAAAAATTCTCACGTATTATAAACTCTTTCTCGATCCCAATAGCTTTTAAAGATTCTTCAACAGCCTTCATCATGCCATCAGGACCACAAAGATAGAAATATTTCAAGTCCTTAGCGGAATCGATGACCTCTTGCAAAACCTGCTGATCAATAAATCCCGATTTAAAGTCCGTGCTTTTTTCATCGGAAAGCACATTTATAAATCTATCTTTCAGCAGTCCACTAAAATACTCTCTGTCGATTATATCTTCAGCTTTTTTATTTCCAAAAAGCAGTACACTCTCTCCCAGATTGCCAGATTTCTCAAGCGCCTTAAAGATACTGATAAATGGAGTTACTCCCGCTCCTCCAGCAATAAACACACCTTCTCCATGATAGGATATATCTCCAAATACACCCAGAAGAAGCAATTCATCTCCTTCTTTTAGCGTGCTCAATTTATTTGTCACACCATTATGTTGAGGATAAATCTTTATGGTAAACTCCAGGAAATCATCCTCTGGAAGACAGGTGAAAGTGAAGGCTCGAACTTGATCTTCAAAGCCAGGCTTGTTAATAGCAATATCAGCGGCTTGCCCAGAGACAAAGCTCAATCCCTCAGGCTTTGACAGTTTAAAACGCAATACATTATGCGTTACTCTGTCTATGTTATTGATCGTTAAAATGTGTTTCATAATATTATTGATTTATTAGATTTAAAAATTTCTTTTGAAGTTCTGAGTTCTCTAAAAATTGACCTCCATATTGTTCGGTAGTCGTTTTACTATTTGTATCGCCTATACCGCGAGAGGCAACGCACAAATGATCTGCTTGAATCCATACAGCGACATCCTTGTTTTTCAAAGCTTTTTGTAAACCCTCTAAAATTTGAACCGTTAACCTTTCTTGCACTTGAGGCCTTCTTGCATAGTACTGAACCAATCGATTGATTTTTGATAAGCCTATAACAGAATCTTTCGGAATATACGCAACGGAAACCTTACCTATAATTGGCACAAAGTGATGCTCGCAATGAGAGTATAAAGTGATATCTTTTTCAATCAGCATTTGATTGTAGTTGTAGCTATTCTTAAACAAACTTATAGCTGGTTTGTTTTGGGCGTTCAGCCCACTAAAAGACTCTTTGACATACATTTTAGCAACTCTTAAAGGTGTGTCTTTTAAACTATCGTCAGTCAAATCAAGGCCTAAAGTTGTCATAATTTCTCCAAAGAGGTGCTGTATCTTTTTGATTTTCTGTTCATCATTTAAGTCATCATTACCCTGTAGTGGTTTACTGACCTCTAGGTCCAAACTTTCAATATTTGCAAATATTTTTTTTCATTTAACTTTTTAAGATTTATCCTTTGATTTTATTAATTCTTTGCATTACTCTCTCCACCATTGGATCACATTGTATAAGGTTAAACTCAAACAACTCATCCATTTTATAGTTTTTCTCAATCTCCCTACGTAATTTAGCTTTTGCACGGTTTAAGCGTACCTTCACATTGTTCTCCGATATAGATAACAGCTCAGCCACTTCATGTGTAGAAAAACTATTAGCGTATCACATAGTAAACACCAACCGATACTCCAATGGGATTTTAAGTAATGCCTGTTCAACAATTCGGTTCAGCTCCCTACTTCTCATTTTCTCTTCGACATCGTTATAGGTGTGCTTATTGATACTTTCTTTATGGTCTTCCATACTCTTTATATATTCATTAGAGGTATGCAGTTTATTTCTTTTATGGTAACAATTGTTGAGCATAATTCTTGAAATCCACGTTTTAAAACTAGCTCTAAACTGGAATTTCTCTAAATTTAAAAAGGCACCTATAAAGGTTTCCTGCATCAAATCTTCCGTGTCTTGATGGTTGAAATTGTATGATCGCCCAACTTTATATAACACTGGGTTATATCGTCTCACCAGAATTTCATAAAAGGCAATCTCCCCTTCTATTACCCGCTTAACTATCTCTTTCTCGGACATATTCGTATTTAAAACAATCAAATAAAATGTATTCTATATTAATAGAGTCTCTAAAGAGAAAAAAGGTTACAAGCTTTAAGAACTATTTTTAATAGAAGTCAGTAATTCAATTTAGGTTGGTTTATCTGCCCTCCTACTAATAGAACTAGGAAGGCAGATTTTTCAAATGGATAACTTAAGTGTAGTTAAACCCAAAACTCATCATCCCATTGCACCTCAGCAATTGGGGTATCGTGCGCTTCTTCCAGTCGTTCCCACTCTTCCGCCGTGGCAACCTTTTGCGCTTCAGGAAATAGTTCTCTTTCTTCAAAGCGGATGTGAGCCTCCATAGTTTCTTCTATTCTATTTAAAGTTTTAATAGAGTACTTTTTAGTTGAGAATAAACGCTTCAAAGTTTTATGTTCTCGAATAGCCTTCTGAACACCTGGGTGGTCAGCAGGCAACACCGGGAAAACGTAATCTTCTTCTATTTGAAAGTGTTCCGCTATCTGCTTATCCCAGACAGTTTTAAGATATTCTTCCATACGAGGAATCTCTACCCCTTTCTCTAGGCCTTTACGAATTTTCCAGCAAAGCAATAACGAAAAATGATGCTCACGGCTCAATGGCTGTAGTGAAGGATGTCGCTTTAATGGAGGTCTTTTTTTAACAGTCATATTGAAGATATTCTTTTGATAAATCGTGTTATTCTTAATAACCAAATATAATCATTCAAAACCGAATAAAAGACAATAAAGTCCTTTATTAATAGGCGTAGATGGGAAGCCGGAACGTTTTTACTTTAAAATTACTAGCCGCTAGCCCAATTAAGTTTTGGGCATAACCAAGAACGACCAAATTAACCCTTCCATTTAAAGGTTTCTTCAGTCTGGTTCTCACTTTATTAACAGCTAAACCAAGCCCACTTACCTAAAGTAGAGGTTCATACTAAAAGACTACATCGAAGGTATAGCTTAATTATCTATTATAACCAAGGTTAACCTCTAGGTCGGACTGCTCCAATCTTTCTTTTTCTGGGTCTTTATAAAGGTGCAGAGACGAACTCCCATCGCTAGCCCTACTTCCAAAAGATTGTTTAATCGCATTTTCTAGCTGGAATTCCTGGCTAGCTAATAATCCATTTAAAAACTTATTTATGCTATAATAGCCATACCTTTCCCCTAGCTTACTTCCTGAAAAGTTAAATCCTTCCTTTCCAAAAGAAACTCCTAAAATGCCATCTTCCCTATCTCTTTTAAAACGTAAAGTGATTCCTTGGCGGATCAAAAACTCTTCAATATCCTCCCAATTATTTTCGGGCCCTTGCTTATAAACGGCTTGCTCTACATAATATTTAATTTCCCTTTTTTTCCTATAAAACTTGTTCTTAGTATCCGATATCGGAGTATGTTCTCCATCGGGATGCAGGTAATATTTTTCACGCATTTCCTTTCTAGCTTCAATAGACTTAAAAAAAAGCAGGTGGTTACTAAGTGTCTTATTACAATAGCCGACTCTGGAGAAAATTAGATGCAAATGCGGATGAGAGGTGTCCTGATGACGCACCACTACATAAGGGTAATCCTCTAGCTCTACTCTAGAAATAAACTCTTTAGCAATGGCAGCTAGCTTATGTTTTGTTAAGCACTCTCTCAAGCTCTTAGGAAAAGCTAAAACCAGGTGAAGCCTGGGCTTTATAACACGGTAGTTATTGCGGGCTATAAAGGCAAACTGCCCTGCCAAAAAACGAGGATCGCCTATGCGAACACCGTGAGCTAGCAGTATATCGGCATCCGCCTTTTCCAAGCAATACTTTAATGTACTGTAAAATTCAGTCGAATTTTTATTAAGCTTAACAATCATTATTAACTAGTTTTTCTAGATACTGATCTATTTTTAAGATTAAAGACTGAATGCGGCTTTCCTCTTCTTCATCCATGCTATACTCCATAGAGGATAATAGGTTTCCTAGGTTTGACAAATCCCTTAAGAGCTGCAACTCTTGTGTCGAGAAATTCTCTTTCAAACGCGTCTCCCTCACCAAAGTCCGTATGTATTCACTGTAGTTCGTTCT
>DXEZ01000224.1 GCA_019114715.1 Candidatus Sphingobacterium stercoripullorum
GCAGCTTGGATTGCTTCTTGCTTTTTCCCAATGCTGATGCAAATCTCAGCTAGCGTCCCTTGGTTCGAATACTCAGTAGGGTTAAGCTCCACCGCTTTTGAAGCTAACTGATAGCATGTATTCAGCAGTTCGTTAGACGGCTTAGCTTCGGTATTTCTGGTATTGGGATACCGGCGCGCTATGAAGCTCAACGTTTGGTCGTCCTCTTGAATGCTACCCGAGGCTAGCTTATTCATTAGCTCTACGAGCTCCTCGGAGGTTTCATGCTCTGCCACCCACTCCAACTCAAACAGCGCTGCATCTCTTGCAAACTCATCGTTATCTTGATTCTTAAAGAACTCAAGTCCGGCATAAAACTCTTCCTTCTGTCCGTTTCTTACATAAGCATACATGGCAAATCGCAGGAGCTGCACTTGCTTTTGATGGTACTCTTGCTCGGGAGCGATTTCTTTATAATGCTCTAGATTATCTAGAAATAATTTCGCATAGCGGTCGCTGGAGTTCTGCGCCAGTTGATGGATAAATGGTCATCCGTCTTTCGATAAAAGGTATTCCTCAGTTACACTTTCATCGATCACCACTCTTACTTCTTTTGCACGCTCGGGGATTGCACTTTTCATGACCAAATAGTACCTCAATAAGAACTCTTCTGAGCGCTCACCCTGATCGTATTGTGCACTTAAGATCGGGATGTGGTATTTGGGGTTATTTGCATTTTCCGCTTCTTTTAAAAATGCATCTGCCTCCATGCGGGACTGGGTTCTATACACCAGTTCCCCCTCACCATCGATAAACAAATAAGTAGGGAAGCTTCTAACCTGATACTTCTCGGCTATAGCTATCCCTTCACCTTTTTCACAATCAAACTTTGTATTGATGAAGTTAGCGTTGAAAAATTCATAAACATGGGGCTGGACAAATACATTAGATTCCATCCACTTACAAGGTGCGCACCAAGAAGTATAAGCATCTAGAAAAATCAGCTTATTTTCTTCTTTAGCCAAATCTTTAGCTTCTTGAAATGGTAGAGGCTTAAAGTCGATACTAGTTTGAGCTACACCAAATAAAGGCAGAAGAGCAATTAGTAGTATTAATTTTAAAGTTCTCATATTCTTATCTATCGTATTGTGGGATATTCGGGTTCAAAGATAATACTGTTGGAGGTACCGGCAGAATCAATCGCGGATCGGCGTTATCAATTTTAAACTCCTCCTCTTCGAGCTTGTGGATAATGTCTTTTTGAAAATCTACAAGTTCAGCGCTATTCATCTGGTTCAAGTAATCTCTACTTGGTAGCCCCCTGAAAGACAAAGTATTGGAATAGTCAATTCTAGTTTTTCCTGCTTGCCCTTTTTTGGTGGTAATAACAATAACACCGTTGGAGGACCGAACCCCATAAATCGATGCGGCAGATGCATCTTTAAGGACCGTAACGCTCTCAATATCATTTGGATTGAGTGCATCGATTTCACCCTCATAGGGCATACCATCCACTACCAATAAAGGCGAGGCTTCTGCGTTTAAGGTAGAAGTACCCCTAACCTGGATCCCTAGTCTATTGTTTTTCAACTGAGGGTTGAGACCCGATTTATTTAAACCTAAGTTCATCCCCGGAAGCATACCTTCTATCCTATCAAGAACACCCAGCTGCAATCTACCCTCCATGTCTTTTGAGGTAACTTGAGAAAAAGAACCTGCAGCACGCTCCTTGCTAATCACCTGGTATCCTGTATTAACAACCACATCCACTGCTTCCATCTCGGTATTAAATGGCTCAAGCGCTATGTCACCCATATTGAGAGAAAGGTCATGCTCGGTAGGCTGGAAGCCCAGGCATGTAATTTGCACCTTTTTAAATTCCGAAAGATCTTGTGAAAAACTAAACCTACCGTTTTTATCACTTAAAGTTCCAATTTTAGTCCCTTGGATTTGGATAGATGCTCCCTGAATGGGATTCCCACTAGCATCTAATATTCTACCCGTATAGTTTTTTTGTTGGGGTCTGGTTTGTGAATCCTGCGTAGCTGCTGATTTACTTGCCAGACTACCTTCTTTAACGATGATAGTTTTCCCGTCTAATTCATAAGTTAACCCGTGCGGAGATAGAATGGAGTTTAACGCATCTTTTAGAGGAAGTCCATTGATGCTTACGTCCACTTTTTTATTGGAGTTCACCTCTTTTGATGCCCAAACAAAATGATAGCCTGTTTGCTTATTAATCTTCAGAAAAACTTCCCTGAGACTAATGGAGTTGTCTTTTAAACTCACCCCTTGCGCAAGTGTAAAGGCATTAAGTTGGAAAAACAGAAAGATGAACACTGCGGTCATGTATAGGCTTCTTCCTTTCTGCCGTAGTAGTACTTTTTTCACTTTACTTTTTAGATTTAATAATTTATTATTCACTTTTTATTCAATTATAGTATGCTCATTTATTTTCTTTTCGCTTCTGCGCTTACTCTGCCTTTACCTGACTCACAAGAACTTTACGCCCAACAACTTCAAACTTCACTTCTCCGGTTTTCTCTAACAGCTCCAAAAACTCAGTCAAGTTGGAGAAACGTGGCAAAAACACTTCGAACCTCTCCTCTTGGAGTGCTTTTTCTTGATAACTAAACGTTACATCGTACCAGCGCGCTACTTGCCGCAGAATTTCTTCAAGCGGTTCATCGTTAAATACAAATGTTCCCGTCGTCCACCCTAATGCAGATGATAAATCTGCTTTATATTTAGATAGTTGGTTGTCCTCTAATGCAGCTTGCTCACCTGGAATTAACGTTAATTTTTGGCTACCCGTCTGCAATTCAACCTGCCCTTCAACTAGCGTAGTATATGTTTTCTCACCTGAGTAGGCTTTTATATTGAAGGCCGTTCCCAACACTTTAACCTGCTGATTTCCGCTATTAACGATAAATGGTTTATTAACCTTTTCATTTTGATTACCCATTATCGCTAGACTAGAGACCTCGAAGTAAGCCTCTCCAATTAGCTCCACAGTCCGCAAAGTATCGTCTTCTACATAGTGGACACTGGAGCTTGCATTCAGGTGAACTTTAGAGCCGTCGGGAAGCTGAATTTTATACTGTCCACCTACTGGGGTGGCGATCTGAAATAAGGTCCCTCCTAATCCCTTGCTATTATTATCGCTACTGGAGATGAGGTCTCCATTTTGATAGCGCAGAGAAGTAGAATCCCAGATTACCCCACCTTCATTCTCCTGAAGAATCAGCTCACGCCCGTCATCGAACTTGATGATTGCCTTTTCGCTTCCTGGAGTGATGACCTCCTCAGCTACTAAAGTGCTCTCCTGTTTGCTTCCATTAAAAACGTACCAAGTGAAGGCAAGCAAAATCGAAGCTGCAATAGGAATCACCCACCAATACCGCCTTAATTTGGAAGAATCCCTTTCCTGACTTTGCAGACTTTCCCATGAACTTTCAGCTGAGAAGCTCTGAAAAAGCTGCAAGTCTTCATGAAGCGCCTTTTTGTGACCTAAATATTCTTCAACAAACTGCTTATTTTCAGGACATTCATTTTGCCAATCATCGAGCTCCTCTTGCTCAATATCGCTAAGACCGTCAATAAGTTTTTTATACAACAACTGAGAAACACGAAACTCATTCTCCATTTTCTACACTCCCTTTTTATATATAACAAGGCTGAAGGTAGATGTCTCTAAAGAAAGTTCGTTTTTATTTTATTAGGTAGCCAAATAAGAACGAATACTTGTGGCAGAGATCTCTTTAATCTTAAAAATCATTAAAGACTGGACCAAAATCCAGCAACCAGTATTAAGAACAACATATCCTCCTCGGAAAGTATATCCTTCAAAAGTTGAATTCCTCTCATCTTCTGATTATATACTGTATTTCTACTAATTTTCAAGTGCTCTGCGATTTCCTGTGGAGTCATCTCTTCAATGAATAACAGAGAGATTACTTTGCCACATTGAGGGGGAAGCTTTTCAATAGCCCAAGAAACCCTAGAGATAGTTTCAGAATAGATAATCTGATGGGTTATGGGCTGCTCAATGGAATCATCCTGCAAGCGGCTAAAATCATCCTTTCTTGCCTGGTATGACTTTTCCTTTTTTAAAAAGTTAAAAGCCCCGTTCCTACAGCTAACATACAAGAACTTGCCAATGGCGTTTAATGATTCAAAGTGATTGTCCCTCTCCCATATCCTCACGAAAACATCTTGAACTACCTCCTCCGCATTTCCCTTTTGCAAGCCGAGCTTACAAACAAAAAAACACAACGAATTATAATAACGGAAGTAAACTTTTTTATAGGCCCACTTCTCCCCATTATTAAACGCACCAACTAACCTGATATCTCCTTGGGCTTCTCGCATATTAAGGATGCAAAATTATGCATTTTTTAGGTACTAAAAGCATCGCATGCATTTATCATCCATTTTTAACTCAATCTTTACAATTCTAGAAATTTTAGTACCTTTTTAAAGTAGATGAAATAAAGAGCCTATACTCTTAACTGTTAAACCTGCCCTAGGTATAAAGAAAATGAGACACTATCCTGATGGGTAATGTCTCATTAACAATATAAACAAATAATATACTCAAATAGGTCTATTCAAGACTTTTTATTTTGAATTTGCTGATAGGCAAACTAGCTATTATTATTTCTAACATGAACATCTGTTTTAGGATAAGGGATTTCAATACCCGCTTTATCCAGAGCTGTTTTACAAGCGATTATTAAATCTTCCTGCATAGCCCAAAACTTATCATTGGAGGTCGTCACGCGTACGGAAAGATTAACCGAACTTTCTAACATTTCGGTGACAACGACTGCCGGAGCTGGGTCCTTAAAAGCAGACGGATGTCCTTTAGCTACTTCTAACAAAATATTTTTTGCTTTTTCTAAATCTGTATCGTAGGAGACCTCAACATCAAACCAAGTCCTTCTGGTTCCCAAATGCGTGTAATTTGTGATACTACTATTAGACATAGGGCCGTTAGGAATTACTATAAGCTGATTCTGTGGGGTGACTAGTTTTGTATTAAACACATCAACCTGCTGAACAGTACCAGAAACTCCAATATCCGAAGATATATACTCCCCTACTCGATACGGCTTGAATAATAAAATAAGGATTCCACCTGCAAAATTGGCTAAAGAACCCTGCAAAGCTAAACCAATAGCTAATCCGGTAGCACCGATCATAGCAACAAATGCAGATGTTTTAATTCCCAGCTGAGTAACTACAACTATAAACAGAAGTATCTTCAACCCCCAATTGATAAAGCTTAGTAGAAAGCGCTCTAAGGAGATGTCCATATCTCGTTTTTGGAATACTTTTTCCGATGTCCGTACTACTACGCGTATCAACCACAATCCAATAAGCAATACAATTAAGGCAGATACAATCGCTGATATGGCTTTTGGCAGCCAGGTTGAAGCTGAAGTTATAAGTCCTTCGATAAACGCTTCCATGTTGCTTAACTCTAATTTCTCCATATTTTAAATATAATTTTTATAATTTATTGTACAGTTTTAAAAACCCGACTTCATTAAAAAGAATAAGTATGACAAAAGCAAATACCTTACCATTAATTTAAAAAAACTCACCTTAGGAATGCTTATATCACACTTTGGACGTGTTATCTAAATTTTCAAAAGGCCAAGCCATCACCCCTAAGTACTTAAAAGGTCGGGGTTTAATTTCTCTACAAATTCTTTTAAAAATGGTAAATCCAAGAAGTCTTCGGCATCATCTATTCGACCGTTAAAAGCAAGAACATCTAGGTCTATGACTCGAGGAGCATTTTTATTGTCTGAGCGCACTCTACCCATAATGGCCTCGATTTCTTTAAGTTTGAATTCTAATTCAAGAAAAGACAACTTTGTTTTTAGCTCAATTGCACCATTTAAAAAATCAGGTTGATCTTCAAACTTCAGGGGCTTAGTAGTGATAAACTCAGACCGCTGGGTAATGATACCTAGAGCCTGCAACTGGATTAAAGCCATTTGCATATGGGTTTCTGCATCTATATTAGACCCCATTGCAATTAAGGCCGTCTTGTACCTCTCCCTACTATCAATGTGTACCATCACATTATCTGCAAAACGTAAAGCATGAGGTTTTTCAACGGTTACCTCTACATGCTGAATTTTCGGATTAAAATTCTCAATCGTGCGGTAGATCAAATCGGCTAAAGCTTCAATTAAATCAAAAGACTGATTGTCCACCAGCTGAATTATCTGCTTTGTCAGTGCTTTATAGTTCACTGCAAACTGAACATCGTCATTTTCAACCGCAGCACCCACATCATACGTAAAGCTATAGCTGAGAACTAAATCCTGAAGCTTCTCCCTCTCCCAGTTCTCAAAACCTATGTAAGCTCTCAATCTGAGGCTCCTAACTTCAATGCGACTTAATTTAATTTGCGTATTTATATTTTTAGACATTATTTTCAATTGTTAAAATGAATCTCAACAAAAATAAGAATTTAAATGAGCTGTTTTAAACGGGTAGGTTTATTATTGCCCTTTCAAACAGTTATACCACCATACATTAATTTTCTATGCATACAGTATCCATTTTTGCTCCACTAAGCTAAGCTAAAAACTTCGCTACCAAGGCATATCGCTTTTTCCAATATATACTAAAAAAGCGACTTGTATAAGTTACAAATCGCTTTTAAATGTTCCAAGTTTTTAGGTTTTACTTTTTCATGGTAATCTCAAGCACGCCATTCTCAGCTCTTTCTCCGTACTTTTTAGTTTTTCCCGAATCTTTCCAAACCTGAATGCTTTGAATATCATTTGGGTTTATAGAGTTCATATCAAAATCCTCTTCCATTACTTCCCCATTTATTACAACAAGAGGAGGAAGAGAGAGGTCTTTGGTCTTTATAACAATGACACCTTCGTATTCACCTGGCTTTTTCAATTCTAAAATCCTATCCTGATTATTCTCCATAAAAAGAATTCCCCCTTTAATGTCTCCTTGGCTTTTCTGCTTGAAGACCTCGGCACTTACTTCTTGACCATCCACCTTAAAAATATACTTCTTATCAAAGTCGATATCGCTGTACGATATCTTTCTTACCTGAACAACTGAATCGCTTTGTACAGTTCTAACTGGATCGA
>DXEZ01000225.1 GCA_019114715.1 Candidatus Sphingobacterium stercoripullorum
CTTGTAAGATAACCTCACAATCTAACTGATGATATTCTTGACCTAATCCTATTTCTTTCAGCAGTGTCACGGTTAGCTGCCCACCCAAGTGCTCTCTAAACTCTTCCAGACCTAGGAGTATGACATTTTCCCCCTCCTTTTTAGTGGTTAAAAGCTCATTATAAATCGGGAGCTTCACCTCTAAAAAAAGATCTAGTACGCCTCTAGCCTCTTCCTCGCTAATATTTCCTATAAAAAAAGAATAGACCGTATCAATGGCAATACCAATGGCAACGGCTTCTCCATGTAAAAGCTCGAAGTTTGTAAGCTGCTCGAGCTTATGGGCGCTCCAATGGCCAAAATCCAGTGGCCTCGACGAACCAAACTCAAAAGGGTCACCACTTCGGATGTGCTGCATGTGTAAATCCGCACAATGATAAATCAGCTCTTGCATAGCCGGTGAGTTTCTTTTGGTCGCAATATCAGAAGCATTGCTTTTTATAAACTCGTAAAAACTCTTATCCTTGATTAGTGCCACCTTTACAGCTTCGGATATTCCCGACAGCCAGTTTCTATCATCTAAAGTGTCTAAGAAATCCCTGTCATTAAATACTGCTACGGGTGGTGTGAAAGACCCTAAGAAATTCTTCTTTCCTTTAAAGTTAACGCCATTTTTGACGCCTATCCCTGAATCGTTTTGTGATAAAACAGTGGTTGGAATTCGAATATGCCGAACTCCTCTATGGGATATTGCAGCCACATAGCCAACCATATCCAGTAAGGCTCCGCCTCCAATGGCAACGATAAATGAGTGACGATCTATACCGTAGTCATCAACCATAGCCACCAACTGCTCAACCAGCATAGGGTTGTTCTTTACCCCTTCTCCACCTTCAAAAATCACAGGCTCCACAGGCATCTCAACGTTAGCTATACTTTCAACATAACTAGAGATCGCACTAGTTAAGCCCGGATGCGCATCACTTACGCCTTTATCAATAACAAATAAGAGCTTCGCAGAGGCTGCTTGATCCGTATGAAGGTCGATAAACTCTGCAAATTCAGCGTTTTCTAAAGAAAAAATATTTCTCGTAAAGTATACAGGATATGTAAATCTAACCTGAAAATCTTGATATAATGTTTTCATATTTATTATGTAACAGCGAAGCGTTTACCTAGCCATAAACAAACCGGCAACAATAGAACAATGAATGAGGCTAACATAAAAAATCCAGCTAAAGAAACCCATGCTGCATTCATCCAAATTAGGCCCAATACGCCCGCTTTAACTGCCTTTTTTATTAAGGGTGGCTCTGGGCTTTTCAATGCTTTTAAAAGGGGACTAAAAATCATGACTGCAAAAGCTAAAATGAAAAGCCCCGATAAAACCTGCCCGTAAATATAAGCTAAATAGGATATTACCCCAATAATTAACAAATAGAGCAACCCTGATAACCGCAATGCATTTCTATTGTTTCCATAAACTTCTCCCTGACTGATGTGCGTAACGGCAGCTATATAAACTACTGGCACAAAAAACAAGTAGCTCACCGGAAAATATAGGCTCGCTAGCATGCTCATCCCTAGCAGTAAGTTCAACCCCCTGCAGCACCCCATTACTACGGGGCCTAAAAAAGTATGGTGCTTGGCCCATTTGTCATAAACTAAACAAGCCCCAGCAATGGCAATTGCTAGAATTACCGATAAGCTACTAACAATTGCGCTAAGTGCAATACCGGCTGCAAATAAAGAAATGCCAAATATCGTAGCACTTTTCAGGCTGATGATGCCTCTAGGAAGCAATCTTTCTGGCCGCTCAACCTTATCGAGCTCCAAGTCAAAAATATCGTTAAAAACAATCCCCCCAGCATAAAGGCACATGCTTGCTAGGATTAAAAAAATCACCTGCATATTTACATTTTCAGCACCTGCCAGCAGTAAGGCAAGAGCATAACCTGCTAACACATCGGTAAGCGCTGTAAGCACATTAGCGGGTCTTATTAACTGTAAATAATTTCTCATTCAGACTTCCTATCGAATTATAATAGATTCTGTATTTCGTTTTGGCTGCTGCCCGCCACGAAGCACCGTATTGCCTTCAAATTTTTCTTCGGCATCTATTTTCAGGGGCTCATTTAGCACATCTACGCTCAGCTGACCGGTTACCGAGAAGGCTTCCACAGCATTGTAAAATGTTACGCGCTCGACTTCTTTCTTATCGATGCCCATTTTCAGCATTAGAGCCGCTGTTTTGGGGACAGCTAGAGGGTCACTAATACCCCAATCTGCTGCAGAGTTTACCATAATACGCTCTGAACCATACTTCTTAACTACTTCAACCATTCTTTCATTCCCCATCTTTGTAAATGGGTAAATAGTAAAGGCAGCCCAAAATCCTCTTTCTAACACTTCCTCCACTGTTTCCTCGGTATTGTGATCTATAATGACTCTAGAAGGATCTAATCCATGTTCCAATGCAATATCCATGCTCTTGGTGGTCCCTCGCTTTTTATCTCTATGTGGGGTATGCACTTGAACGGGCAGGTTGGCCTCTTTTGCCAATTCCAGCTGCAATCTGTAATACTTTTCTTCTAGCGCTGTTTGATCATCAAAACCTATCTCACCAATTCCCAGTACACCGTCTTTATAAATGTAATGCGGCAGGAGCTCCATCACCTGCTCAGCGAGCTTTTCATTGTTCGCCTCCCTAGAGTTTAGCCCCATAGTGCAATAATGACGTATACCAAATTGAGAAGACCTGAATCTTTCCCAACCTATAAGGCTACTGTAATAATCTTTAAAAGTATCAATTCCGGTACGAGGCTGGCCTACCCAAAAGGCTGGTTCTATCAACCCAATAATCCCCGCCTCTTGCATGGCCTGGTAATCATCCGTTGTCCTTGATACCATATGAATATGGGGATCAAAAAAACGCATCCCTTTAATCTCTTTTAAATCCAAGGACAATGGTGTACCCATTGATTCTGGAGTTCTATTTATTCCCGTACACATTTCTTATTTATTTTTATATTTCAAAATACTTTCCATAGTTATTGGTTGAGCTATTGCCTCTTTTTCTCGGATAAAGAGGTCGTCTACCTTATCTTCTGGTAAATCTATAATCGCGAATAAAGCGCAAAGTTTCTCCAGTTCACTCGTATATTCCTCAAAAGTTTCTTTTAATACCTCTAATAACTTCTCATTCATTCTGCTGGCTACAAACACCCATAAAAATGGGTTAATAGCTCTTTTAGCAGCATACCTCTCATAGATATAATCTTCTACAGCATGGGCTAGTGAGTCGTCCATTCGATCTTCCCATCGGTAGATCTTCAGGATATCCTTTTGCGTAAAAAAGCTCTTTAGTATCAACTGATTCCATGCATTTTGATTCAGATGTACAAAAGGGTATTTATTATTTAGCGCCACTGCATCCTGCACGCCTTCAATGTTATTTCGAATCCCTTCAGAACACCTCTCCTTCCAGGATTCCGCGTAATGCAATATAGGTAAAGCGGAATACAGGGCAATAAGCTCTTGCATGTCCCCGTATTGAAACAAGTCCTCTATAAAAGAGACATAAGCTTCCTTTCCTATATCTTTTGAAATTAGGGAGATTAGCCACACGCGAATGAGCCTACTTAAATCCCAATCCTCAACAATTAGATTGCTCTCTTGATTTTCAGCAATACTTACGCGTTTCACTTGATAAACGTGAGGAATATGCCTATTAATAGTTGAAAAAAGACGAATAAAATGTCTTTTATAGTCATTCTTAATGTCACTTTCCCAAGAAGAGAGTAGCTCTTGCTCTTTAGTTTCTAGGTTTAGCAAAATTTCATTTTTCAATCGATTGGGTTCCATATTTGAGCTCATATTTTATAAAAAACAATTTATTAACATCACTGCAATTACAATCAAAAGACCGAAAAACTCTCTAGCTAGCTCAATGTATGGCTTGGTTGCTTGCATACTTTGCACTAAACTGGGTGAATTATATTTCCCTATCCATTCCAAGACCCCATCTTTGGTGAAGAAAATCTTTAACGCATATAGGCCATACACTACAATAACAATCAGATAGAGCCAAGTAAATTCAATCTTAAAGACAGCCAATCCACATAAAGCAGCAGGTATTAAGTATATAGGTACCCATAACCAAGAATCGTCGTCATTCAGGTTTAGATAAGCAAAAACGATAAAGCTAAGCGTAAAGAATATATTAAATATGTCTAACCACATCTTTAGTCTATTGAATGTTAAATTTAAAAATATTTATCCTGTAGGCAAAGTATGCTTTTGTCATTATCAGAATTGTTACTATTACCCTGCAAATTGTTGCATTTCAATGAGCTTTTTATATAGCCCTTCTTGCGCAGACAGGCTGCCGTGTGTTCCTATTTGAACAATTTCTCCTTTATCAAGCACAACTATTTTATCAGCATTTTGAATTGTACTCAACCTATGCGCAATCACTAGGGTAGTCCTATTTTGCATCAAACGATATAAAGAGTCCTGAACTAGCTTTTCACTTTCTGTATCCAAAGCAGATGTAGCCTCATCCAATAAGAGAATTGGCGGGTTTTTTAATACTGCTCTAGCGATACATACACGCTGACGCTGTCCACCCGAAAGCTTTGCCCCTCTATCTCCGATATTAGTATGATAACCTTCTGGCATCTCATCTATAAACTCATGTGCATTGGCAATTTTTGCTGCCTCTTGCACCTCTTGGAGCATAGTCTCTGGATGTGCAAATGCAATATTATTAAATATAGAGTCATTAAACAAAATTGATTCTTGATTAACAAGACCAATATGACTACGAAGTTCATCCTGTGATAGTTGGCGTACATCGATTCCGTCAAACAAAACTTCCCCACCAGTAACATCCATAAACCTGGGAATCAGGTCCATCAAGGTAGACTTCCCCGCTCCTGAAGGCCCAACTAAAGCTACAGTTTCCCCTTTTTTAATTTCTAAGTTCACATCCTTTAAAACAGGCGTACTTTCATAAGAAAAGCTCACATTTCTAAGGCATATAGATTCTTTAAACTCGCCAATTGTTTGCGGCTTCTCTGGATCGTTGACTTCACTTTTTTGGTCCATGAGTGATAATACACGTTCACCTGCGGCTAATCCGTTATGAATATTACTAAATGATTCCGTTAATGCCTTCGCTGGACGCATAACTTGGGAGAATATAGCAATATAGGCTATAAAGTCTGCTGCTTCTAAATCTCCCTGGCCGCTCAGCACAAGGTGTCCACCATATAAAAGAATTAATGCGACCATAATCACACCCAAAAGTTCCGATACGGGGGAGCCAGCCTGTTGCCTTCTGGCCATTTTTCGCATAATCTCTGAATACCGCTCATTCTCTTTGGTGAACTTATTCACCACGAACCTTGTGGCATTAAATGCTTTTATTATCCGCACTCCCGTCAGAGCTTCATCTAAATAAGTGATCATATTCGCATAGCTCTCCTGCCCTTCTTTAGCTTGCTGCTTTAAGCTTTTAACAATTCTCGAGATAGCATAAGCGGATACTGGGATAACTAGTACAGAAAATATGGTTAGCTTGTAAGAAATGATAAACAGCATCACAATATAGGCTATTAGCTGAAGAGGCTCTTTAAATGCTACCTGCAAAGTTGCAGTAACAGAGAATTGTACTACTTGTACATCCGATGCTATTTTCGATATAATATCACCTTTCCTTTGTCCACTGAAATACCCTAAATGCAACCCCATAACATTTTCAAAAACCTTTTTTCTAAGATTTAGCAAAGTGTGTATCCGTAAATTCTCCATAATACGTTGAGAAAGGTATCGGAATAGGTTACTAATGAATACAGAGATAACAATAGCAATACAAACATAGACGAGTGCATTGTAAGCTCCAAAGAGATCATATGCTTGATTCGCATAGTAATTAAAATAGCCTAATAAGTCCATAGAGTTATCGGGCTTGACATCCATTACTTCTTGCTCTCCAGTATTAAACAAGGTGTGCAATAGCGGCGCTAATAAGGCTAGGTTAAGGGTGCTGAAAATTACCCCTATCAGCGTACAGATAATATATGGTATCGCGTATTTTTCAATGGGCTTTGCAAAAGAAAGCAATCTAAAGTAAGTCCTCATAAAGAGCGTTTTCTATAATTTTTTGTACTATCAAACATAATTTTTATCTCTATAATTTAACAGTGTATTCAATTTATTCGCGATGTTCTGTATAAAAAATCGGAGGCAATAAATTTCCAAATAACTGATCGTATTCTTCCCTATTTATAGGTAGCTTAGTATTGTGTGCTTCCAATAATTCATCGAGTTGCTTCATGCTACTGGGCGCTGCCAGTAAGCTGGTAATAGCTTCGTTGGATCGCACGAAATCCCAAACCACGTGTAAAGGAGTCACCTGGTACTCCTGAGCCACCTCCCGCACTTTATTCCTCAACTGCTCAATTTGAAAAGCATTGTAACCTAAATAACTTTTTAACGGCTTTTTAAGTAGTAACCCTTGGGCAAGAACGCCGCGAGATATTACGCCCACTTGATTAACTGCTATGGTATCTAATATTTCCTCTGGCCTACGATCCAGCAAACTGTATTGCATCATTATAGAAGAAATATGGGATCGCTTTAAATAAGCTTTTATCACATTGATTCGGATAGATGATATACCGTAAAAACGAATTTTTCCTTGTTTTTTCAGTCCCTCAAAAGCCTCAATAATCTCATCTATTGGATCCTCAATCATACCTCCATGGAGCTGATACAAATCTATATAATCCGTGCCGAGGCGCTTCAGCGATTCTTCAACGTGCTTTATAATATACGGCCCACTTGCCTTCCAATCCCAACCACTACCGTCTGCACGCCACTGATTCCCTACCTTAGTAGCTAGAACAACTTGGTCCCTTATATTTTGAATTGCTTTACCTATTAATTTCTCGTTCTCACCTTTTTCATACAAATCAGCTGTATCCAAAAAATTAACTCCTGCTTCTAAAGCTTTATGAACAATTTTTGTGGATTCAACGGCATTCTTAGAGAACAAGGACATTGTTCCTAAGCCCAGCGAGGAAACTTCTAGCGTCGATTTACCAAGTGTATTACGAGTAATTTCCATGTCTTATAATTAATCAATGATAATTTTCTGAAATAATTTTTTCAATAATTTCCTTTGTATTATTTGGGTAGTCCACCTCCACCATAGTCTTGCTATATAGCCAAGACTCGATAGCTTGTTCGTATTTTCTTTTTAACCCACCAATAACAGGGACTCCCATTTGTTGTAGTGCAGCAGCATTGAGATGTTGTTCATATTGATTTTTCATCGGAATGACCAGCAACTTCTTTTTTAAATATAAAGCTTCAGCTGGAGTTTCAAACCCTGCTCCACAAAGTATACCCGAACTATTTTCCATGCTCTTAACAAAAGCATGGTTATCTATTGGGTTTATCTTAACGTTTTTGCTGCTATAGGTGTAACGATTGTGCTTACTGTAAACATCCCATTGTATATCCTCAAATTTCGAGAGATGCTTAATTAAATGAGCATCATCGTAGGACGGTAAGTATACTGTATAATGATCGTTATCTCTAGGGTCTAGCTCTCTAATCGCCCTGCGAATAACAGGAGTAAAGATTCTATCGTTATACGTTTTGAAGTGAAATCCATAAGAAACATCGGATGGTGCATAATGCTTCATGATAAACTTCCCTAGCATATCGTTTTCCTCCGGCTTTGGACTGGAGGGGTCTAAGGCCGCAATTTGATGACTCAAGCCTATGCACTGCTTCCCTTTAACCGAACATGCCCAAGCTGATATGGGTTCAAAATCATTAATTACTAAATCGTAATCCTCGATAGGCAATTGATTCACCTCCTGCATAAACTTTCGCACCGTCGAACTCATAAACGTTCTCCAGAGGTCCACACCACCGGACTTCCCAAAAATAAAGCTTAAGCCATGCAGACGGTACTTCACCTCAAAAGGTAAAGTAATATCCGCTTGAATACCACTTACCAGAACATCCACTTGACCAAATTCCTTTAAAACAGGTACAATATCTAGAGCCCTGCACAGATGACCGTTTCCTGTTCCTTGAACTGCATAGAGTATACGCATAGATAAACTTTAATGGAAAGCTACAAATTTAATTAAAAACACTTAGCTTCCACATATTTGACCATTTAAATGAAATATTCAAAAAATCAACCTCAACAAAGGTAAATACTATTTATGAAAAAGGCCGGATTTCTCCAGCCTTTTAAAGTTACTAACTTCTTACCATTAGTTCAAAAACCCATCTATAAATTGATTCAGCGTTTGACTTGGACGCATTGCTTTTTCTGCCAGCTCATCATTAGGAAAGTAATAACCACCAATGTCTTGTGCCCTACCTTGTGCATCAATCAACTCTTTGTTGATTTGATCTTCTTGACCCTTTAATTGTTCGAAAAGAACTTTAAACTGATCAGCAAGTTCTTTATCACTTTCTTGCTTCGCTAGAGCTTCTGCCCAATAAAGTGCTAAATAAAAGTGCGATCCGCGGTTATCAATGGATCCTAGTCTTCTAGCTGGAGATTTATTTTCTGCTAAAAACTTCTCAGTAGCGGCATCTAACGCTGTTGCTAACACTTGTGCTTTAGCATTGTTTTGGGTTTGTGATAGGTGTTCAAAGGAAGCTCCTAATGCTAAAAATTCACCAAGTGAATCCCAACGTAAGTATCCTTCGTTAACAAACTGCTGAACGTGCTTAGGAGCAGAACCTCCAGCACCAGTTTCAAATAACCCTCCACCGTTCATTAAAGGAACAATAGACAACATTTTAGCAGATGTTCCTAATTCTAATATTGGGAACAAGTCTGTCAAGTAGTCTCTCAACACGTTACCTGTAACTGAAATGGTGTCCTCTCCTTTTCTGATTCTCTCCACCGAATATTTCGTAGCCTCTATAGGCGACATAATTTCAATTGTTAAGCCAGAAGTATCGTGATCTTTTAAGTAAGCTTCTACTTTTTTAATCAATTCTCTGTCATGTGCACGGTTTTTATCTAACCAAAAAACGGCTGGCGTTCCACTTAACCTCGCACGATTAACTGCCAGTTTTACCCAGTCTTTAATTGGTGCATCTTTAGTTTGACACATGCGGAAAATATCACCTTGCTGCACTTTTTGAGCTAGCAACACCTCACCATTTTCACTAACAACTTGGATCTCTCCATTTCCAGGTGCTTGGAAGGTTTTATCGTGCGACCCGTACTCCTCGGCTTTCTTCGCCATCAGTCCTACGTTAGGCACTGAACCCATAGTTGCAGGATCGTAAGCTCCATTCACTCTACAATCTTCAATAACCGTTTGGTATACTCCAGCGTAAGAACGATCTGGGATTAAAGCAAATGTATCTTGCTGCTCTCCTTTTTTGTTCCACATTTGGCCCGATGTTCTAATCATTGCAGGCATAGACGCATCAATAATAACGTCCGATGGAACGTGCAAGTTGGTGATTCCTTTGTCCGAATCAACCATTGCTAAGTCTGGTCCATTTTCTATAGCCTGATTGATAGCTTGAGTAACCTCTTGCTCCTTCTGGTGGCCTTTAATTTTCGAGAAAATCTCACCAAGACCATTATTGATGTTTATTCCAAGCTCTTTGAAAAGCTCTTTATAGTTGTTTACAACATCCTTAAAGTACACCTCTACAATAGCACCAAAGATAACAGGGTCTGAAACCTTCATCATGGTAGCTTTTAGGTGCGCTGAAAGTAGTACTCCTTCTTTTTTAGCGTCTACTATCGCATTTGAAACATAGCTCTTGAGCTCCGAGAGATTCATAACTGCAGAATCGATCACCTCACCTGCTTCCAAAGGTGCAGAAGTTTTTAGCGTTTTCTTGCTACCATCTTTCGAAACAAACTCTATGGTGTAATTCGTTGCTACATTAAGTGTAGTTGAAGTTTCCGTAGAATAGAAGTCTCCTTTATTCATGGAAAGCACTTGTGTTTTAGAGTCCTTGCTCCAGCTTCCCATACGATGCGGATTAGAGCGAGCGTAGTTCTTCACTGCCTTAGGAGCCCTACGGTCAGAGTTTCCTTCTCTAAGAACAGGGTTTACTGCAGAACCTAAAACTTTAGCGTATAAAGATTTTATTTTCTCTTCTTCCTGATTTTTCGGTTCATCTGGATAATCTGGCAGAGTGAACCCTGCTTTTTGCAGCTCCGCAATAGTAGCTTTAAGCTGTGGAATAGAAGCAGAAATATTCGGAAGCTTTACAATGTTAGCCTCTTTAGTAGTGGCTAACTGTCCTAATTCTGCTAAAGTATCATTACGGCTTGCACCGTCTTGTAAATATTCTGAAAGATTATCCAATACCCGTCCAGCTAGGGATATATCTTTAAGCTCTACTTCAATCGCAGCCGACCGAGCAAAAGCCCTAAGAATGGGTAAAAATGAATAAGTTGCCAATAAGGGCGCCTCATCCGTTTTGGTATAAGCAATCTTCGATATATTTGACATAGTTTTAATATTGAATGAATAATTTTTTAAACTTTTAAACTGGGATTACCCCTTTTATAAATTCGGCTAAATATAAGCAATTCCTATTGAAAACCCTATGGTATTTATCTGTTAATTATTTCCATATTTAAACGTTCCTTTGCACTATTATTAGCCTTTAAGCTTTAATTTCACGAAGCTTTTTTATAGAGTAGATATGAATAGCATTGCCTTTTTTGGTAATTAGACTCTCATCTATAAAATGTCGAAGCATTCTACTTATAGTCTCATGTGCAGTACCAGCTATTGCGGACAAATTATCCCTTGATACACGAATCACACATTCATCCACCTCACTGCCCTCAGAATCTACAGCCACTTTAACCAGTGCATTTGCTACTTTTTTCCGTACCGAATCATAAGCAAACCCAAGAAGCTGATTTTCTTTCTGTGAGACATCGTCCGATAGGCGCTCAAGGAACATTTTCGCTAGAGATGGCTTCCGAAACAAGAGTTCTAGAAAGCTGTCCTTTTGAATTAAGACTACCTCCGACGGTTCTAATACATCTGTGGAGTGGTTGTAAGCTTGATCCAGCAATAGGGCCTCGTGGCCGAAAAAGTCACCTGGGTTGTAAATTCCCGAAACAAGCTCCCTTCCATCATCATGAAACAAGTAACCTCTCACCCTGCCCTTTTTCACGTAATACAAAAAGTGAGGATGGTCCCCCTCGTCGTACACGGACTGTCTATTTTTGAGACCTTTAACCCTCGAGTTCTCCAGTAACTCTTCAAGTAATTCTTGCTCGTCGTACTCTCCAACTGAAAAGAAGCTCTGAAGCTGTGCTTCTTCCATACCTTGTTTTCTCTTAAGCCGAGCCTCTATTGCATTAAGGAGCTCAATGTCATCAAAAGGCTTAGTCAGATAATCGTCTGCTCCCATCTCCATGGCCTTACGCAGATCCGAGCGATCGACTTTTGCTGTAAGAAAAATAAAAGGAATATTTTTTGTTTTCTCATTTTTTGATAACATAAAAAGTACACCATAGCCATCTAATTCAGGCATCATAATATCACATAAAATAATATTAGGAAGGTGTCTTAATGCCAAGTCTACGCCCAGCTTACCATCTTCCGCCGTGTACACGGTATAATCAGAAAGCATCAAAATTTCCGCTGTACTTTCCCGAATCTCCTGATTATCCTCAATGATGAGTACTGAGATTCCCTGTTTATTCCCTGCCATATTAAATTGCTTTCAACTTATTTCTATCGAATTCCATCCTGATGAATGTGCCTTGATTTATACTACTTTTAAAAGAAATCACGCCATTCATTAGCTCTACATAACGCCTTACAATATTCAAGCCTAAGCCAGTACCTGGGATATTCCCTGTATTGTTTGCTCGAAAAAATGGCTCAAAAAGCTGACCCTGATCTGATTCAGGAATTCCTATGCCGTTATCCTTAACCGTAATTTTACAAACCTCACCAGTAATTTCTGTATTGAATTCAATAAAAGAGTTTTCCCCTGAAAACTTAATTGAATTCGATATCAAGTTGATAACTGCATTTTTAATGAGGTTGCTGTCCAAATAAAATGTCCCCTCAGCTCCAGTGTGCTGATAGACGATATGTTGATTAACCTTACATATCACCTGCATTTCCTCGGCTATCTCCTCGGAGAGCTTAACTAAATTTATTTCTTGGCAATTCGCTTTTACCCCTCCACTTTCAAGCTTTTCATGGGAAAGAAAATCATTCAAAATCGTAGTTAAAAGCTGTACGGAGTTACGAATTCTATCCAAATGCTTTTTTATATTCTGTTCATCTCCTTTGCCTAAATACTTTTCAATTAATGAGGCTGAAAGCTGAATAGAACTAAGCGGAGTTCTAAATTCGTGAGAAGCCATAGATACAAATTGCGTTTTCATCTGATTAAGATGAATTTCTTTTTGAAGGGACTGACTCACATCCGCTTTGGCATTTTCCAGCTCTACAACAGTATCTATCAGATCTTTAGTACGCTCGCTAACGGTTTTTTCCAGTTCTTCGGTATAATGAAGCATATGCCTCTCAGCTTCTTTCTCTTTACTCAGGTCGTGCACAAAACCAGCGAAAATAATCTTATCCTCGAGCTTCACCTCACTTACTGCCAGGCGGAAGGGGAAAGTCGAGCCGTCTTTCTTGAGGCCCAACACCTCTCTACCTATACCGATTATTTTCTTTACGCCCGTATTGTGGTAGTTTTCAATGTAATTATCGTGTCTACTCCTATCAGGTTCGGGCATTAACATAGATATATTCTGGCCTATTACCTCATGTGACTCATAACCGAAAACCTTCAATGCAGAAGGGTTTATGGTTTCAATAATACCAGTGGAATCTATAGTAATAATCCCATCAATTGCTGTAGCAATTATTGTTTCTAAGAGTTTCGTTGAATTTAAAGTCATTTTTCTTTATTACAAGCGAAAATATAGATTTTCAAGAACTTCAATTGCGTTCTTTTATAATCATACTGCTAGATGAGATACTACTCATCAATAAAAGCAGATAATAAGTTCTTTCTATAAACTGAATCTTTCTCAGTGATCATCAAAGCTTTCTTATAGGTGTCAACTGTAGCAAAAAGCTCAGCTTCGGCGCCGTAGCTATTAAAAACAAAAAGCTTAAACGAGTAGGTAGCTTGTTTTTCTAAGTCCACCTTTCTGTTGTTTGATGAAAAAACCAAAGGCTCCACCTTAAAATCTTTTAACGCCTCCTCAGCGGGTTCATCGAATAGCTCCTGAAGGGCATGAACAAACTTATCGGACTCCTGACCCAGCGAGCTGAATATCATTCCTCCTTCAACAAATGCTTGATCCTCGATAGGTTCACCCTGCCCATCTATACCTTCAGGAATATCTTTTAAGATCTCCACTTGTAGCCCCACAGTGTCTTCCTGGTACAAAGCACTTGCATGGTAAACGATGGAGCTATCGGTTTGCCGGAACTCTTTTAACCCTAAATAAAAGGTTAATTTTTCAGCCTCAGTATTATTAACGAGTGGATGCAATATATCCTCCTGCGATTGTTCACTGTCACCCGGTGAGTTGCAAGAACTAACAAAAAGCAAAAGCAAAGACACCCCTAGAGATAATGTTGTACGTATCATAATCTAATTTTTAAATTAATATTCTATTTAATTAATGCCTCATAAAGTATTTCAACAGGATGGTACGACTTCCTTTGAAGTCCATCCCAAATTTGATGTCTACAGGAAGTCCCTGGAGCAGCAACCAGTTCTTCATCGGGAGTTCTTTTTAAGGTAGGGATCAACACCAAATCTGCAACCTGCATGGATACTTTGTAGTGCTCTTTTTCATACCCAAAGGATCCTGCCATCCCGCAGCAACCCGAAGGAATGACGTCCACACTATAGCCTTCCGGTATATTCAGAATTTCCTTACTTATCCCATCCAGCTGAAAGGCTTTTTGGTAGCAGTGTGCGTGGAGTTTAACCTTTTTCTGGTTCCTTTCAAACTGCCCAGTTTGGATATTTCCCTGCTCAAATTCAGATAATATAAACTCTTCAATTAAAAATGTATTTGCAGCAATCTTTCGAGCCTGCTCTTTAATTTCTCCACGTGTTAAATCCAAGTATTCGTCCCTAAACGTTAAAATTGCAGAAGGCTCAATACCAATCAACGGAGTGTCCTCACTAATAAGTTCCTTAAGTAAGCCAATGTTCTTCTCGGCTATTTCTTTGGCTTTACGCATAAAGCCTTTGGATAGGAAAGTCCTTCCGCTTTCAATATGCTCAGGAACGACCACCTGATAACCAAGGGCAGTTAGCAGCTTATAAGCCGCTATTCCGATTGGCGTATCGTTATAATTGGTGAATTCATCGCAAAACAAATATACCCGTTTCTTGCTAGTTGTTAATGCCGGCTGCTTAGATATCCATCGTTCCAGCGTCATACCATGAACCTTAGGAAGGGATCTTTTAGGTGCAAAGCCAGCAAACTTCTTAATCAGTGATGAAGTTAGCGTATTGTTTATCGCCCAGTTATATAGAGGCGCAACTTTGCTAGCCAGCTTCTGCATGGAAGTAAAATTCGCAATCAACCGAGAACGCAGCGGACTGCCATTGGCATCGTAATAGTGCTGCAAAAATTCGGCTTTCATTTTTGTAACATCCACCTGAGAAGGACACTCGCTCTTACAAGCCTTGCAGCTTAAACACAAATCCATCACCTCTTTTATCTCGGGATGATTAAACGGGTTTTCACTGGGAGAATTAGTCAGGTATTTCCTGAGTAAGTTTGCCCTTGCTCTAGTAGTATGTTCCTCATTCCGCGTTGCCATATACGATGGACACATGGTTCCACCTGTGAGGTGTGTTTTGCGGCAGTCACCAGAACCCGAGCACTTCTCGGCTAATCGTAAAATACCTTCTTGCTCACTAAAATCAAAAAGAGTCTCTACCTTTTTAGGGTTATCATTCGCCTGATAACGTAAATCTTCATCCATAGCGGGCGTGTCGACAATCTTTCCGGTATTGAATACCCCATTTTTATCAAATATTCCCTTCACCTGCTCTAAGAGCTTATACACATCCTCACCAAGGACTTTAGGAATAAACTCACCACGCAATCTCCCATCTCCATGCTCCCCGCTTAATGAGCCGTTATACTTGACTATAAGGTCGGTAGTCTTCTCTAAGACTCTCCTAAATTGAGCTCTTCCCTCATCGGACTTCAAGTTGATAAAAGGTTCGATATGCAGCTCTCCTGCACCTGCATGCGCGTAATAAGAAGCTTGAAGCCCTTCTTGATTTAAAAGCTCTTGAACCTCGGCTACATAAAGCGGTAAATCCTCAGGAGAAACCGCACAATCTTCTATCAAGTTAACCGCTTGCGTATCGCCGGGTAAATTTCTAATCAATCCTAGCCCTGCTTTTCTAACGTCCCAAACTAGATCTGTCTTAGGACCGGTAATCAAAGGGTAGGCATATCCTAGGTTATGCTTTTTGAGATCCTGTACCAATAAATCAGCACGAGTCTTGATATCCTCTAGGTCATGCGATCTAAATTCGATCATCAGCAGTGCCTCAGGATCACCTTCTATAAAAAATCTATTGTGCTTATAAGTAGGGTGATCTTTTGTGAAGTCCAATACAAACTTATCCACCAGCTCAGATGCTAAGGGGTTGTGCTTTAAAACCACAACATTACCGTGCATACACTCCACCATATCCTTAAAGTGCACACACAAAACTCCTATTTCAGGCTCTGGAAGATCAATGAGCTGCAATTTAGCTTCTGTAACTATAGCCAAGGTCCCTTCTGAGCCGGCTAGCAGTTTACACATATTAAAAGGTTCATCATCTTCCAAAAGGCTATCTAGCGCATACCCCGTATTTCTTCGTTCTATAGATTTTTTTGGATACCCCGCATGAATCGCCGCAATATTTTCAGGCTTAGTAATTAAGTCGTTCAGTTCCCTATACAGCTCACCCTCTCTAGTTTTAAGCGAAAGTTTTTTAAAGTACCGGTGGTTATCTAGTGCCGTAAATTCTGCCTCACTGCCGTCATCCAGCAGCACTTTAGCTTCGAGAAGATGCTTTCTGGTGTCGCCCCATACCATAGAGTGCAATCCACAGGAGTTATTACCAATCATTCCACCAATATTTGCTCTAGAAGCAGTGGAGGTTTCTGGTCCAAACATCAAACCATAGGGTTTCAAATATTTATTTAAATCATCACGTATCACCCCCGGCTCTACGCGAACCCACTTTTCCTTTTGGTTGACTTCCAAAATACCTGTGAAATATCTGGAGATATCTACTACAATCCCCTCTCCAACTACTTGTCCTGCCAGAGAAGTTCCTGCAGCGCGTGGAATTAGGGTCACCCTGTTTTCATTAGCAAATTCAATGAGAGTCACAAGGTCCTCTTTAGTCTTTGCTATAGCAACCGCGAATGGCATTTGCTGATACACCGAAGCATCAGTAGAATAGGCGATTAAAACACTATGATGTTTGGTATTTTTTTTATCGTAATAAAACTCCCCATCGAGTTTTTGACTAAGCTTGTATAATAGTTCTTGTTTTTGCACTACGGTGAAAATTGATATTAAACAAATCTACAGAATTTACCGAATAATATTCTCTTCGAAAAGAGAATTGCTATATATTTAAAAACATTCTTGTTATCTTGTTATGGGTTGATCTACTAGCTATGTTTTTCACAAAGATTTACATTTACCCCATTCTTTAGAATTTCATTCTAATTTTTCAATAATTATTCGAACATTATTCAATTAATCCTATCTTTGCACCATGACAAAAACGGCATATACTTTAGACAACATTGACCATGAAATTTTACGTATCCTACAAGAGAACGCTAGGATCAATAACGTGGAGATTTCCAGGCAATTAGGAATGGTACCTTCAGCAATACTTGAGCGAATTAAAAAACTGGAGAATAAAGGTGTAATAACCGGTTACCATGCCCGAGTTGACCCGCAAGCTGTCGATAAAGCGCTATTGTCATTTATATTCATCAAGACTCAAGACATCATCGGCGAGCAAACAGTTGCGCACCTACTAGCAGAAATCCCAGAGGTATTAGAAGTACACGATATCGCTGGAGATGATGGCTATTTAATTAAAGTAAGGACCAACGACTCCACTGGATTGGTGGACTTAATGAAAAACACTTTAAATAAAATCGAAGGGATTCTTTCCACTCGAACTACTATTGTTTTACAAACCGTTAAAGAAGAGTCTACTCTAGCCATAACGGATTCTAAATAAGGCAGTGCGTAATAATGAGTACTAATAATTCTTCAAATCAGGCAAACCTCAAGGTAATACTAGCCTATCTAGTCGTGTACATAGTTTGGGGCTCAACCTTCTTTTTTATTGAGAAGGCTTTAAACAGCTTTCCAACTTTCGTCTTAGGTTCGATTCGATTTTTATCGGCTGGTCCAATCCTTTTATTGTACTGTTATTTAAAAGGCTATAAAATATGGGATAGAAAATCAGCTATGGAAGCCAGTTTAGTTGGTTTCCTACTCTTATTTATAGATATGGCCGCTATTATATGGTCCGAGCAATTTATCTCCTCGGCTATTGTAGCGATCATCTCGGCGGCAACTGCTATTTGGTTCATACTCTTTGATAGGCCCAAGTGGAAGCAAAATTTCGGCACTCCTGCAATTGTTGCGGGTGTTTTGCTGGGTTTTTGTGGCGTATTTATGCTATTTGCGGAACAAATATTCATGGCTCCAGATATTCACGATACGATAAGCAAAGAGCAAAAAACAATAGCCATGTTTGTGGTCACATTAGGTACAATAGGATGGACAATAGGTTCATTAGCCTCCAAATACCTTCAAGAACGTAAATCGGATGAGCAAAAATCTAAAGACTTAAACGTAATAGTTAAAACTGCATGGCAAATGATCACTGCTGGGGTGGCATTTACTACCGTAGCCCTTTTAAGCGGAGAGTATAGTTCCTTTGACCCTAGTTTAGTAGCCAAAAACGACTGGTTTAGCATCACATATCTTATATTTTTCGGTTCTATCTTAGCTTTCAGCTGTTATATATGGCTACTTCAAGTACGCCCTGCAACAGAGGTCAGTACATATGCTTATGTGAACCCAATAGTAGCACTACTTTTAGCGCAGCTTTTCACATCCCATGAAGTTACCCAAATACAAATAGGTGGCCTCCTAGTTGTTCTATTTAGTGTGCTACTAATGAACTGGAACATTTATAAAAACAACCGGTTTATCAATGCCTACCGTAGGAAAAAGAAACTCAAAACCATCAAGCTCAAAAGGCTTAAAACTATGGCTCCTAAGAGTAGTATACCTCGAATTATAGAAATCGCTGACTTTATCGATAAGGAAGAGGATAGAAAGAAAAAGTAAAATGGGCTCTACAATTTTTGATATAGAGGGTTCCTAAATATGGTAGTCCTTACTTAATGATATCTGTTTCAACCGCTGAATGATCCCTATAATTGGATTAACTACCTCCAGTATAAGTATTATTTAGCGAGAAATATCTTCATTTATAGTCTTCCTTATAAACACTGAAAGATTATTTCTTTAAATTGGAAAGTTATAAGTCTGGATATTTTAAAATTCAAAACCTGAATATATTTCTCGCCTTTACATAGTTCAATGTTCCTCCGTTAAATATCTAAAAAGAATTTGGTGCTAGGAGGTTTCAAAATATCCGCTACATTGAATTTAAAACATGTACTTTACAGGCAGAATAAATATTATCACCCTTGACCATAGTTATTTTTTAATTTTACTTGATGAGTTATGCAAGTATATCATAAGTATAAAGGGTCTTACAAGAAGTTTCTGACTTATATCTAGTGTGGACTAAACCACTATATGAATAGTAAAAAACTATTATATTGATATAAAAATCATCCTTATATATTAAGTAATTAATTCTATGAAGTAAAATACTGATAAAACCATCTGAAGCACTATTTCAGGACATCACAGAGCTGTAGTCTACTTTACATTCTATTAGGGGTAACTGAATCCTTAGAAATAAAAAAGTGTTCCATCCAAATAGCAAACGTGCCCTTGCTGGATTAACAAGAGCACGTATTAAACTTAAAATTCGGTTATATTTTCACTGAAAGACGCAAAGTAAAACTATATTACTTTCTGCCTTTGAGCATAAGTTTGTGACGTCTATTTTTTATAATATTGCATGGCTTCCGGTATTAACTTCTCTAAGTCTTTCACACGACGATCATCGCTAGGGTGCGTGCTTAAAAATTCAGGAGGAGAACCAGCCTTCGACTTGGAGTTGGCCATTCTTTGCCAGAACTTTACTGACTCTGCAGGATTATATCCTGCCATAGCCATAAATATTAACCCTAACCTATCGGCTTCTGACTCGTTACTTCTAGAGTATTTCAACATGGCAAGCTGCCCGCCAATCCCGTAAGCATTGTTTATTATCCCTGCCCACTTTGAGTTGCTTGAAGCTACACCTATTACTCCACCTAAAACAGCTGCCGCTTGTTGGTTGGACATTTGCTCAGCAGAGTGGCGTGCAATAGCGTGAGCAATCTCGTGGCCCATCACTGTAGCAAGTCCCGCCTCAGTTAAGGTAAATGGCAAAATACCAGTATACACAGCTACCTTACCACCAGGCATACACCACGCGTTTACATCCGAGCTTTCAATCAAGTTGAACTCCCAATTGAAATCGTATTGATCTTGAAGGTTTTGTGAAGCTAAATATTTATTTACCGATGCAGCTATTTTGTTACCTACATTTTTAACCAATGTGGCCTGTGAGGTCCCTGTTACTACCCGGGTTTTTGAATCGTTCAGGAACGCGCGGTAAGCTTGAGTAGCTTGATTTTGAATTTCCTTATCGCTAACTAAGGACAATTGTCTTCTACCTGTAAGTGGAACTGTTGCACAACTATATAAAAACAGTGCCACCAAACTAGCACCAATGTATTTATAAAATCTATTCATAAGATAATTTGTTTGAGTTCTATAAAATTACAAGTACAAATTCTGTACCTCTTTATTCGTTAGACTCACAAGATTCATTTTCGTTTAGGAAACAAATAGATTTTCGACTCGTGACCTTTTAAGAGGCGCTCGATATTTTTTTGGTGGGTGACAAGTACAAGAGCGCATATGGCGATGCCATAGATCAGCACAGCGGGCACGGGAGTCTTGAAAATGAAAGCAATACTGAATGGAAAAGTAAACGCTGCAGATATCGAGCTGAGCGAAACGTAGTGCGTTATGAGCAAAATTAGGATAAACACCGTCACACAGGTTAATGCCGCTGGAGTGTGAATCGCTAAAATCATTCCAAATAATGTAGCTACTCCTTTACCTCCACGAAAACCTGCAAATAAAGGAAATAAGTGCCCTATTACAGCAATTACCCCGAGGGCCAACTGAAAGTTTATGAATTGCGAAGAACCGGGAACGCCAACAATAGACCAATTCAACATAAAAGGCAACAGCGTGGCTGTCCATCCCTTTAAAATATCGATGGCCATGACTATGGCTCCTGCTTTAGCTCCCAGCACCCTAAATGTATTAGTTGCTCCAGCATTCCCGCTACCAAACTCTCTTACATCCACCCCATAAAAAGCCCTGCCAAACCAAACTGCAGTTGGTATCGACCCAAAAAAGTAAGCCAATAATATTATTCCTATTAGATATATTGATATCATATCATAAGACAGGTTTAAACAACCACCGCTTTCAAGCTCAAGTCCAAGCTCTTGACCGAATGGGTTAAGCCACCAACAGATATATAATCAACACCTGTTTTTGCATACGCTAAAATCGTACTTTTGTTTATCCCCCCAGATGATTCTAATATAAACGAACCACCTATCTTATCAACAGCTTTTCTCGTATCCTCTGGAGTAAAGTTATCCAATAAAATACGATCTACCTTACCGAAGTCAATCACTTCATTTAGTTCCTGGAAGTCTCTAACTTCAACCTCTACAGGAATATTTAGGTTTTTATCTTTTAGATAATCGTACACCTTACTTAGAGCAGCAGTGATTCCTCCAGCAAAATCTATGTGATTATCTTTAACTAAAATCATATCGTATAATCCAAATCGGTGGTTAACACCGCCCCCAATCTTTACGGATTCCTTTTCAAGAAATCTAAGCAAAGGAGTGGTCTTTCTCGTGTCTAAGACTCGGGCCTTAGTATCTTTAATCAGATCGACATAAGACCGGGTTGTAGTTGCAATACCGGACATTCTTTGCATGACATTTAGTACCAATCTCTCGGCTTTTAAAATACTATGCAAGCTCCCTTCGATTTGAAAAACTTCTTGTCTTTCCTTTACTCGTTCTCCATCTTTTACAAAAGTTTTAACCTGAAGTGCTGGATCAATAAGCTGAAACATTTTCAGTCCCACCTGCACACCAGCGATTATTCCTTCTTCTTTTGCGATTATTTGGGCCTTTCCTTTCGCCTTCTCGTCAATGGTCGATAAGCTGGTATGGTCTCCTTCTTTGACATCTTCTACAAGAGATTTATTTGTAAACTCTATAAGTTGATCTTCGAATTCTTTATTCATTTATAGCAATAATATGAAACTACAAACGAAGATGTGAAATTATACTGAAAAAACAGGTATTTAATTAATATTTTTTCAAGAACCCTACGCTTGCACCGTCTAGGTTGAGGGCAAAAAGAAGTGCTTGAATTGAATAATTAGAATTTGTGAAATGGTTTATCGGCTCAGCATAAATTTTAAGAAAGTCCTTATTCAATACGAACTTCGGAGATGAAAAACTCATCATCCACGCGAATCATCCTTAGGAATACTCTATAGGTTTTCTGACTAGTTTTCAGCTGATAGACCACATACCTAGCACCACCGTTATTAGCAGCTACACTTTGTACTACCTTTACGTCTTCAACCTTTTTATGCCTAAAGAAATCATCTAAAATCAGCTCACTCTGAAACTTCGAGTAGTGCCCTTCTTCTTTTTCGATTATTAAGTTAACTGAAGAATTGAAGTGGCCGACTAAAGCTTTTGCTTGCCCATTTTTTAAATAGCGAAGCAATTGCTCATCCAGATCTCTTTGAAAACCAACAACCACTGCGTTTTCTTTTGCTGCAGCATAATTAATTACACTTTGCCCAGCTACCAGTATAACAGCAGCTAATATAGTTTTCAAAAAAAACAACCAATAAACCTTCATTATATTTCCCTCTAGTTTCGATGTGGCACAGTTTTAAATATTTTTTCGCTTAGTGTTAAGCTAAAACAATGCCAACAATACCAAAATATTATCTTTTCCATGCTATCCAATCTCAGAACACTTCTGCCAAGATATTTTTCCTTTTATTTATATTAATTAAAAAATTCGCCACATCCTAAAAATACTCTTTAAAACTATTACGTAAAGGCCAATTAAAAATTTTATATTTGCTATTGTGGAAAATTCAAATAAAAACAACAATAAAAAAGTCGCTCTACTGATCCTCGATGGATTAGGATATGGAAACGACGATCGATCTAATGCTGTCAATGCAGCTAAAACACCCTATTTAGACTATCTCCTTAAAAGCTACCCCAATAGCCGACTCGCAGCTTCGGGCGAAGCTGTGGGCCTGCCAAAAGGACAAATGGGCAACTCTGAGGTTGGCCATATGAACCTGGGAGCTGGTAGAGTAGTCTATCAAGAGTTAGGTAGAATTAATAAATCTATAGAGCAGGGTGAGTTTACGCAGCTAGACATCATCCAAGACGCATTACTGCAAGCAAAGGAAAATAACAAAGACGTCCACTTCATAGGTTTACTATCGGATGGCGGTGTTCACTCGCATATCAATCACTTATATGCTTTATGTGACGCTGCAAAGCAAGCAGGTTTAACCAGTGATAAAGTTTTCATCCATGTTTTCTTAGATGGACGAGACGCCGATCCTCAAGGCGGTGTTGATTATGTTAAGAACCTACAAAAGCACCTGGATACATCCTGCGGAACGATAGCCACGGTGGTTGGAAGGTATTTTGCAATGGACCGAGATAGGCGTTGGGAAAGAACTAAAGTAGCTTACGACCTGCTTACGAATGGCGTTGGAAAGCCAACAAAAGACCCTGTGGGAGCTATTGAGCAGTCTTATAAAGAAGAGGTGACCGATGAATTCGTAAAACCACTTGTAATCACGGGTGATAACGATGAGCCTCTAGGGTTAATTAAAGATGGAGATGTAGTATTCTGCTATAACTTCAGAACTGATCGAGGGAGACAGATATCCATTGCTCTTACTCAGGAGGATTTCCCAGAGTATGAAATGAAGAAACTAGATTTGGATTATATAACCATGACTAGCTACGACGATCAGTTCACGGGAGTGCAAGTCATTTTTGAAAAAGACAACATTCACAACACGCTTGGTGAGATCCTTCAAAATGAGAAGCTCAATCAAGTAAGAATTGCTGAAACTGAAAAATATCCGCACGTTACTTTCTTTTTCTCTGGCGGAAGGGAAGAACCTTTCCAGCAAGAGAGAAGGCTATTAATTCCTTCACCGAAGGTTGCTACATACGACTTAAAGCCGGAGATGAGCGCTGCAGAGATTACTGCTGCCATCACCAAGGATATGAAAGAAAGCAGCCCGGAGTTCATCTGCTTGAATTTTGCAAACCCCGATATGGTTGGACACACCGGTGTATTTGATGCCGTAGTCAAGGCCGTTGAAACGGTAGATGCTTGTGCGAAACAAGTCATCGAGCTGGGTATCGAGCTAGGTTACTCCTTCATCATTTTGGCAGACCACGGGAATGCAGAATTCATGCTTAATGACGATGGTTCTGTCAATACTGCACATACGACGAATCTGGTTCCGTGTATATTAATAGATAAGGACTACAAGTCCATAAAAGATGGAAAGCTTGGAGACATAGCCCCGACAATCTTAAAGTTATTATCGATTGAGGTGCCAAAGGAGATGACAGGAAATATTTTAGTTGATTAAAATGTCCTATAAAGTAGTAGTCACAAGCTTAATAACGCTCGCCCTACTGGCCAGCTCCTGTTCTGAAAATGAGGGTTCTAAAATCTCTGGTGAGAAAACATTCTATAGAGACTTGCCTGCATTTTTCAAGCAAGAAGTGCAGCGCCTGAAAACCCAGGAGCCCAACATTCAAAAGACCGTTGAGAAAGATAAAGAGCAGGAAACCAAAGAGGTGCAAATTAAGGATTGGAATACGGAGCTCTCCTCGTTTTTAAACATCGATTTAAACAAGGTGAACTACCAAAACCAGCTGCAGGTAGATAGTACCGATTCGGTTATTATTTATACAGCCATAAATCCTGATATTGACATCCAAAAGGTTGAAATCACTTTGGACCCGCAGGGAGAAATATACGCTATAGACATTTATAAAATATCGGATAACACGCTTTACAAATCTACCGAGACCCTCCATTACAACAAAGAGGAGGGTTACCGAATAGAAAAGGAACAAGATATCCGGTTTTTAGGAAAGAACAACTATAAAATTACAGGAAGTTTCTAACTACAAAGGCCTCAAAACTGAGGCCTTTGTTATGAATGACTATTTATTCTGAAGGGGTATTTTCACTATCGCTGGGCGCCTTTTTGTACTCCCAAGTTTCCAATGCCTGATGCAGCTCCTTGGAGATAATATTAAAGTACCTTTTATGCTTATAACCTTTCACCCATTGCACTCCGCGAATGGCATTGGTACAAAACACCTCATCTGCCTTGGATAGAATCTCCGGTCCCAACTCTGCTTCAATCACCTCAATACCAAGCGAGGCGGCTATATCGATTACCACTTTCCGCATAGTTCCTTCCACACAGCCTTGAGAAATAGCCGGCGTGTACAAGTTCTGCTGGTAGTAAACAAAAACATTGGACTGGCTACCGTCACACAGCAGATTCTCCTGGTTCAACACAAAAACCTCATCGACACCCATTTGCTTTTTAAAGTTTGCGGCCAGGACATACACCAAAAAGCTATTGGTTTTTAAGGCCGACAGGTCTCCAAAAGGCTTTCTAACTTGCGTGTATAGATCGACTATCAAGCCTTTTTGCCTAATCTCGGGAGGTAGACCAGAAACTTGGAGTACATAAGCAGCCTTATTACTGAACGAGCTGAGGCCTTCCCCCCTACTATCTCTAAATACGCTCAACCTTAAACGCGCTCGTTTACCGATTAATTTATTTTTATGAACCAGCTCCTGGGCAATCATCTTTAAGAAATAGGCATCGAAAACATCGCGATTCTCATAGCCCAGCAAACGCATTCCCTTTTGTAATCTTTCAATATGGAGGTCTAAAAAACGAATATCTCCATCCTTCCACAGCATGGTCTCAAACAATCCATCTCCATACCTCACAAACTGATCATTTATACCAAAAAGATTTTGGTCTTCTTTAATCAGCTGACCGTTATAATTTATAAAATGTGTTGTCATCTTTAATTCCCTATGTTGTTTTCATTCGTACCTACATATGCCTTCCATCTCTCTAACACGGAAGAAAAATCTTGGGGCAAAGGTACTTGAAATTCCCTATATTCCTTTGTCTTGGGATGCAAAAACCCTAAAGTATGTGCATGCAGCGCTTGGCGCGGTAAAATTTGGAAGCTATTTTCAACAAACTGCCTGTATTTATTGAACACTGTACCTTTTAGAATTTTATTCCCTCCATACTCCACATCGCCAAATAGCGGGTGACCTATAGCCTGCATATGGGCGCGAATCTGGTGCGTACGTCCCGTCTCCAGCTCGCACTGGATGAGCGTCACATAACCCAGCCGCTCTAAAACCTGGTAATGGGTTACCGACCACTTGCCTTTATCCGGCTCTTGGTAGAGATTCATTACCCTGCGATCCCTAGGACTCCGACCTAAGTATCCAGTTACTGTGCCATCTTTTTCAATATCGCCCCAAGCCAGTGCAATGTACTGCCTTTTGATACTGTGGTCGTAAAACTGCTTCGCCAAAAAGGTCATCGCCCACTCGGATTTAGCGATAGCTAAAATCCCAGAGGTATTCTTATCAATCCTATGTACTAGGCCAGGACGTCCCAGGTTCCCTGGAAGGCTAGGCAAGGTACTAAAATGATAAGCTAAAGCATTAACGAGTGTACCGGTGTAATTATTGTAGCCCGGGTGCACCACCATGCCTGCTTCTTTATTGACAATGAGCAGATCTTCATCTTCATATAGAATATTCAAGGGGATATCCTCGGGAATCACCTCAGTATCTCTCGGTGGATCTGGGAGGACTACAGTTATTTCATCGTGCGGCTTTACTTTATACGAGGCCTTCACCTCCTTACCTCCAACGCGTACTGAACCGGCAGTAATGGCATTTTGAATGCGATTTCTGGAGGTATTCTCAATGCGGTTCATTAAGAATTTATCGACACGTAAAAACTTTTGTTTGGGATCAACAACGATTCTTACATGCTCGTATAATTCCTTATCCTCTTGATCTAGTTCCGATATCCTATCTGTCATGCTTGCAAAAATAGCTCAAAAGAGCTAAAAGAAATAAAAATCCAGTAACTTTACCCTAAGCAATTGCAATAATATGAATATTTATAGCCCGGAGCAACCTATAAGCCTTTCTCAGACAG
>DXEZ01000226.1 GCA_019114715.1 Candidatus Sphingobacterium stercoripullorum
AACCTAAAAGGTTAGAATTCCCAGCATATGGTCGTGTTCCGTACTGAGAAGGAACTCCCCAATCTAACATATCTTCGCCTGTTACTGGGTCAATAACTTTATTCCCCTGCTCATCTCTAAACCAAACAGGGTAAATTGGCCCCATCATACGAGTGTAGTAAAACGGGTTAGAAGTTGCTGTACTTGAAGTTGTGAAATTGTTTTGCTCACCTAGTGCACCATCGATACTTAAGCCCGTTTTTAACCAATCTTTTACATTAGCATCGGCATTAACTCGACCTGTAAATCTTTCGTATCCGGAAAACTTAGTAATTCCTGGTTCGTCAACATAGCCCAATGAAATGTAATAGTTCCCTGAATTTGAGCCACCTCTAATATTGACATTATAGTCTTGCTTGAATGGGCTTTGAAACAATGCATCTTCCCAGCTATCTTGATACAATATCCTTGCTTCTGGATTAAATTTCCCATTTGGTAAAACTACTTGATTGTTTGGAACATTCGTAGTGTTGTATACCAATCCAGCGATCAATTGATCACTAGCTTTTTGATTTGCAACATCTTCAGAATCTCCTGCCGCTACATATCTATTTCTCGTAGCCTCCCACATTAACTCATAATATTGCTCAGAATTTATTCTATCGTATTCGGGAATAAAACGGTTCTGAAAGCCTGTTCTAATATTTGCATTGACTTCAGGAGAATGATTACGTCCTTTTTTTGTCGTTATCATTATTACTCCATTGGCAGCACGAGATCCATATAAAGAAGTGGCAGACGCATCTTTTAAAACGGTAACACTTTCTATATCATCCGTATTTAATGCAATATTAGCACCTGAATACGGTACACCGTCTAAAACATAAAGTGGGGAACTACTTGCATTAACTGACCCAACTCCTCTTATTTGAATATTAGCGTTTGTACCAGGAAGCCCTCCACCATTAGTTGCTGAAAGACCAGGAACTGCTCCCTCAAGAGCTCTGGTAAACGAAGTTACACGTTGTTGCTCAAAAGTTTTTGAAGATACAGTAGACTCAGAACCAGTAAATGAAGTCCTTTTTATTGTCCCGTAGGGAATTTGTATTGTTACTTCTTCAATATTCTCAAATGCACTTTGAAGAACAACATTAATAACAGATCTATTCTGAATAGAAACTGTTTGGGATTCAAAACCAACGTAAGTAAAGATTAAGGACCCATCAGAAGGCGCCTCAATAACGAATTCACCATTTTCATCAGATTGAACACCCCTGTCTGCTCCTTTGAGCTGAACAGATACACCAGATAAACCCGATCCATCACTAGAAGATGTGACCTTTCCACTTACCTGACGATTCTGCGCATACGAAACTCCAATCAATAGAATTCCGCATAACAAAAAAGTTAGTAAATTTTGTTTCATAAATGTTTGTTTGTTTGACTTGTTTAACCTTTTTTACTATGCACACATAGCATTCTGCTAAAATAGTTAAAAAACTGTTAATTTATAGAATATCTGTTGTTTTTTTAATTACCCATTGAATGGGTAGATTTTAATCGATTACAGAAGTGCTATAGCGTGTATTATATTAAGAACAATAACTTTTAAAGTTTAACATAGTGTAACACTATCAACTTAATCGCGACAATTTAACCTGCAACTAAAACACTTATTGGACATAAATATATATAATAAACCACCAACTAGATTTACCTTTATGGACTGTTTATTCAAAAAAATACGGGATAAGTTTTTAGCCTATCCCGTATTTTATTAACAGCATTAATTCTATAATGGGTTTTGTTTCACTACCCCTAAAGTATAGTCTATTTCCGCTTGAGGAATTAAAAACACCCAGTTTTTAGTTCCTGCATCCTCTTGCATCTTAACGGCTAAAGAAGCGTTGTGATTCGCACCACGCCTATCTAGCGGAAGATTTAATCTTTTTAGATCGTAAAATCTAAAACCCTCGCCCCAAAGCTCGACCCGTCTTTGCGTTTGTATTTCTTCTTTTAATGCAGCACCAGTAGAAGTCGACTTCACATATTCATCATCTCTTGCTGACACTAATTCAAATAATACATCAGCGGCATCTGCATCTTTATTTAATTCGGCTAAAGCTTCTGCTTCTATCAAATACATCTCTGCGGCTCTCATAAAGGCCAAGTCACCATTACTACTGCCTGGATTAGCTAGCCTGAACTTCCTAGTCATATATGGCCTACGAATTCCATTATCTACAACAGGAAAATCTGCATCTGCACCAGTAGGGTCCCAAAGTTTTTTGCGAACATCGGTGTCACTTATTTTTTCATAAAGTGCCGAGTTTATTGCTTTAGGGTTTGCACGAGTATTCGTTGAACTAAAGTCTCCTAAATAAGCAAAGAAAGAATAGAAATAAGTAGGCTGATCGTCCCTGTGGTGAATTCCCCACATCCATTCTTTATTGGAAAAATCGGAAAATCCAGCCATGTAATCATCCTGACTCATAAGAGGGAACCCTTGCCTAGCTTCATTCGCAAAAGAGGCGGCTTTTTCGTACTCCTGCTGAGTCAAGAATACCCTCGCTTTGATTCCTTTTGCTACGCTAGCATCTAAATGAGAAATATTAGGTCTTGATACGCTAGATTCAAAAAGTTTAAGTGCATCATCTAAATCTTTGTGAATTTGTTGGTATACCTCCTCAACAGTGCTTCTAGGAACTGCTCCTTCAGTAGGCTCTAAAATAATAGATAAACCTAAACCGCTATTATCTCCTCCTCTAACATACCGATCTGCATAAAGTTGAATCATCTGAAAATAACTCCATGCTCTATAGGTAAGCGCTTGCGCCTTTATAAAGTCGCGGTCCTCATCTGACCCTTCCGCTTCATCAATATTTGCTAGTATCATATTGGAGTTACCAATAAACGCATAGTAAAATCCATAGTTAAACCTTACAAGCGCGGATTCAGCACTTCTATGTTGCAACCATCTATATTCGGAAATAAACCAGCTGTTTGACTGGTCAGTCATTACAAAATCCTCTCCTAAGGATTCCATATAAATAATGTTTCCACTTTGACCACCCTCAGATTGCCTTGAATACCACTGCCTATATAAATTTCTATGCATGCCATTAATGGTTGCATAAGCATTATCTGTAGTTGCAAAAACAGTCTCTGGAGAAACTATTGCAGTTGGAATTTTTTCCAAAAACTCTTCTTTACAAGACGTAAATCCAAGAGTTAATAAAGCTCCAAGTGCTAATAGCTTTGTTTTTCTATTTAAATATTTTTGTATCATGAGTTTCTTTCTTAAAGGTTATAAAGATAAGTTAACGCCAACATTTAGGGTTCTCGGCATAGTGTAACCTGAAGTACTAGGCGACGAGTTAAACCCTGATAGCGTATTTAAGCCCTTTCTTTTGGAAATAAACCATAGGTTTTCAGCACTTAAAAATATACGCGCGCCACTCAGCTTAACGTGGTTGGCTACCCTTTCTGGCAATCTATAACTAAAATTTACTGCACTCAAACTCAAATAGTTTGAAGAAGTTAGGAAACGATCAGATGCAGCTCCAAATGCATTTGTTTGGTTGAGATCCATCCTAGGTATATCTGTCACATCACCTGGTTTTCTCCATCCATTAAGCAAATCTTTATGTAAGTTTGCTCCGTTGCTTGGACCAACACTCATAAATGTTGAGTATTGCGAGTCAATAACATACCCACCCATGCTATACATTAACACAAATTCAAAATCAAAGTTTTTATAAGAAAAGTTATTGATTAAACTTCCATAAGCTTTAGGAAGTGCA
>DXEZ01000227.1 GCA_019114715.1 Candidatus Sphingobacterium stercoripullorum
TTTCTTTATCTATCAGTGCTAGATTTTAATTTTAAAATTATGAAAACCAGACCAAAACAAAAATATATTCTCGTACTCACCATAAGTATTTTATTCTCAACAATTTCTTGTTCGAAATTCTTGGACGTACAACCCATCGACCGTGTCACTCAAAAAGATCTACTGAAGGATAGAAAAGGCTTCTACACACTATTAAATGGAATTTACTCCGACTTAAATGAGAAAAGCCTTTACGGTCAAAACCTAACTATGGGAATGATAGACGTAATGGCTCAATATTACCATGCAGAAATACAAAACCATCCATTTCTCCCGTTTATGAGTTATTCTTATTCAGATGCCGCTTATCTAAATAAGGCTGAAGAAATATGGACTAAAGGCTACGATCTTATTGCTAATATTAACTTATTAATAGAGCAGTCAGATGTAATGAGAGAAGAGCTTACCGAGACTCATTACCATATTATAAAAGGTGAAGGCTTAGCATTGCGAGCATTTTTACATTTTGACCTTTTGAGGTTATATGGATCAAAAATTTCCAGTGATACGAATGAGGATGCAATCGTATACAATAACGACACGGACCGCGAGGCGAAAGTTTTTTCTACTAACAAGGAAACAATTGACCAGGTAATCAAAGATTTAAATGATGCCCGCCAATTGCTTGAATCCTACGATCCCGTTCTAACTCTCGGGCCATTAAATTTCGAAGGCGAGCAGAATAACTATTTAAATTATCGGCAATATCGATTGAATTATTTTGCAGTTTGTGCTTTACTTGCACGAATCCACTTATGGAATGAGGAGGTAGATTTAGCAAAACAATATGCTCTGGAAGTTATTGAAAAAGGTCAACAGTCTGAAGATCCTTTTTTCCCATTCGTTACTTCCGAAGAAGTCAACAATCAGGTAGGGTACCCCGATCTAATATTTTCAAAAGAGGTACTATTTGGACTTTATAATACATCAAGAACAAATCTGTTCAATGAGTTGTTTAACAGTAGCCTTACCTCCACCCAAAGACTAACTTTCTCCGGGACTTATTCTTCTGGGCGAGTGCCTTTACTCTACCCCAATCAAAACGATTATAGGTCTTCGCATTGGGCTACTCAAGTGGTAGATAATGAAAATCGTCTTTATTTCAACAAATTCTCAGAAGTATCTGATTCACAAGGCCTATCCAATGGGTACAGATATATGATTCCATTAATACGGATAAGTGAAATGTATTTAATACTTGCCGAGACAGCCTCTTCTGTTTCCGAAGCCGTGAACTACCTTAACATATTAAATTTAAACAGAGGTATGCCAGATATTGATGTGGATAGCTTTGAAGAAATAAGAGAGTTCATAACTCTAGAATATTATAAGGAGTTCATTGGAGAGGGACAATTGTTTTTTTATTTTAAAAGATTACAATTTCCTAATATAACTAGCGCTATCCGTCCTGAAATTGATAATATAAGCATGGATCCCAAAAATTATATTTTCCCCTTACCTATAAGCGAGACAAGTCAACGTAATTAAGAATATCATGAAAAAATTAACTTCTATAATAACAGCCGTCATTTTCACATTAGTTTATTCTTCCTGTGAAAAAGAAACAATGGATTTTGAAGGAGAGGATGCTATTTATTTTGCGGTACAATGGGGACCCGATCATGGAGACTCAACTGTATGGGCTTTTCAGCATTATTCCCCTATAGAATTTATGGAGATAGACAGAGATATGCATGAAGTAAAACTTCGAGTTTCACTCTTAGGCAGAAAGAAAGACTATGACCGTCCTTTTGAGTTTCAAATAGTCCCAGATAGTACCACGGCTATACAAGGGCAAGAGTACAAAATAAACTCTTTTCAAGGAGTAATAAAAGCAGATGAAGTTTATACGGATTTAATAATTCCCGTTTTTCGAACAAAGGATATTAAAGAAGTCGAAAAGACTATAGGAATCGAATTGTTATCGAATGATTATTTCAACCTTTCTATTGAAAAATGGGAACCTCTCCACCCTTATTGGAGCTCAGAAAAACACCAAGAATTTAATCCTGCTTTTCACATGATTACTTTGTCAGATTTTCTTTCCAAACCCAACATATGGATTGGCATGGCTAATAATGGCGTAGAAGCTGGGATTTGGGGAGAGTTTACAGAAAAGAAATTCAACTTGATTTGCGAACTAGCAAATGTAACCTATGCTGATTTTGAAAACTCAAGCACTATGCCAACGGCAAGAGCTCAGGTTATTCGAGAAGTGGTCGCAAATCACCTACAAACTTTATACGATCAAGGGAAGCCAATATTGGAGGACGATGGAAGGTTAATGTGGGTAATGGGCGTCTCTTGGACAACAACAATTGGCGTTCCTTGGAAATAATTTATTTGAATAAAAAGCTATGAAATATATTATTAATTGGAGCTTAATTTTAAGCTTACTGTTCATCTTTGGATGTACCAGAGATTTAGGAAATTATAACTATAAAGATATAAATGAAATAAGCATTGAAGAGATTCCATCCCAATATGCTATCTATAAAGTCGATACCCTTAACATACGACCTGAACTTCATTTTTCAATGGATGATTCAAAATCAAATCAATATAACTATGAATGGAAAGTAGTAGGCTCTGGAACATCTGCAATCGATGAAGTAATCGGAACTACTCGAGAATTAAACTATCCTGTCGATATTGAACCTGGTGCTTATACTGTATATTATAAAGTATTAGATACTGAAACTGATTTGATCTGGAAATCAAGTTTTATTTTAAATGTTACCACAGAAACCACTACAGGTTTTTTATTGGTGGGAGAAAATGAAAATAAAGAAGTAGAAGTGGAAATGATCTCTATGCTAAATTCTGATACATTAATTTTAAAAGATTTAATGCATGAAAATGGCCTACCACGGATAAAAGGTGCTGTCAATATTGTCCATACAGGAGGTTACTTTAATCCAACAAATATACGTTTATGGGTAATGGGTGAAACAGGAGCCTATTACGTCAATTCTTCTACCTTTATTGGCGATTCTCAAAATACTTTCCAAAACATGAGCTTTACCACCTTTCCCTCCAACAGAGAGAGAATCCCTGTAGAAATTGCACCACATGTTGCTTCTAATTCTGGAGGAACTGCAAGCTCTTCCTATAGAGTTGTACTTACAAATACAGGTGATGCTTTTTTTTGCAACTTAAATATGGGAGAAGTATATGGTAATCCCATCAACCGAAGTTCTGCAAATTCTACTGAAACTTTTCAAATTTCGAAATACATTTTCTACCCCCCAGGATTATGGTCTCGGTTTATACTTTACGACTCAGATAGTGATAGATTTGTGATTTCTAATGGTTTAACAGCCACCTTTATGAATAATTTGGCTGATGGACCTTCCGATATTTTCCCTTGGAATCAATCTGAAGTAAAACGCAAACTTATACACGGAGAAAACACTCGAAATACAGATGGTGGATCGAATAACGGCAACTCTTTTGCACTTATGAGAGATGAAGGGAGAGACTTTCATATTTATAAATTTTACGTTACTACTTCCCCTGAAAAAAGAGGATATTACCCAATCAAAAGTGAATATTCTTCCCTGTTGAATCAAGCGTCTCTTTTTGCTTTCTCGTCAAGTCGTTCTCTTTTATTCTATAGCGTTGGGAATAAACTATATGCTTACGATTATAATCGTAATAATGAACGAAATGTACTAGTAAAAGAGTTTGAAGAAGAAATTACACTTCTCAATTGCGACATACAAACAGGAAATTATTTTGATATATATGTTGGAACATATAGCGAACAAAAAAAGGGAACCTTGAGGAAATTTATTCTCTCGCAGAATCCAAATACAATAAACATGGAAGAAACAGCTGATTTAGGTTGGACCGATTTATCTAAGCTAAAGAAAATGTATTGGAAAAATAGTAACGACTAAAAACATGATAAATATTAAAATTAAAACTCTAATTCTTTTATTATTCTGTGCAAACTTCTCTTTTGCCCAGAGTAACAAAGTGAATTTTCATCACACTACAGACCTCAATAGAATTTCCTCGGAAGCTAGAGAAAAAGAAAAATTAATCTTTATTGATTTTTACACGGACTGGTGCGCTCCTTGCAAAAAGATGGATAAGGAAGTGTTCACAAATACGGAAGTAAGTGATATCATTAACAAAAACTTTATTAGTGTTAAAATAAATGCTGAAAAGAAAGGAGGCGTAGACCTCGCCAAAAAATATGGTGTATCTGCTTATCCATACTTTTTAATACTAAAATCAGATTTATCTGTAAAAGGACATATTTTGGGGGCAAGTTCTGCAGAATTATTTTTAGATAAAATACAGGTCTATTTAGATTCAAACCGCTCCAAAAATCAGGTCCTATCAAGATTTCAAGCAGGAGAACGAACACCACAATTAATCAATGATTATGCCCTTCTATTAATGAAAGAAGGAAAGGAAAAAGAAGGGTACGAGGTAATTAATGATTACTACAACTTTTTAAACAAGGAGGAAAGAGCTACTGAGGAAAATTGGTTTATTTTCAAAAGATATACTTTAAAACGCGATAACGAGCGAATTGAAGATTTAGTAGACTCCCAAGATCTTTTCCGAAAAAACTTAGGCGATAGTATAATAGATCCTTACCTGGAACGTCTATTTCGCCAAGACTTACTTCCACTTGCTAATGGCAATATTAAGCCTCATAAAGAATCAATTCATAATTTAAGAGAGTTCCTTTCGAATTCAAAACTAAAAACTACGGTTTCGCTCAATTCGATGCTAGAGATTGCAGAAGCTCGTCTTCTACATGCAAACAACCTAGAAACATTTAAAGCAATTAAAAAAGAGTTTTCCACCCTCAAAAGTGAAGACCGATTTATTCTAATGCTGAATTTCAAGCCAAATAAAAGTTCGGACTCCATCGCAATAAATAATATACAAGAAGCGCTACTAAGCAAGTATATTCCTGAACAAAATGAGTATAACCAAAAAATGCTAAATAGGATACTTGGTGATTTAAAGAAGTTAAAATTAAAAGATGGTGTTAAATTTAAAAATTTAAGCTTAAAAGAAGCTTTATCACTCGCAAGTGAAACTAATAAAACACTTTTTTTAGATGTTTATGCAGAGTGGTGCGGCCCCTGTAAGGAAATGGATCGTTCTGTATTCCCTCTCAAAGAGGTTGGAGATTTTTTCAATGACCGCTTCGTCTCAATTAAAATAGATGCTGAAAAAGGAGAAGGTTTACAAATTCGTAAGAAGTACAACATCAATGCCTACCCTACTTACCTCTTTCTAAACGGCAATGGAGATGAAGTGCTCCGATTAATTGGATTCCAAGGCCCTAAAGATCTCCTAAGAAAGACTGAAGAAGGACTTTCCGAAAAACCTTTCAACCAAGTATTAGAAGACTACAACAGTAATTTAGACCGCTCTTCATACAATATTGAAAAAATAGTGAAAACATATTTCGAAACGGGGTATAAAAACAAAGGTGAGCAAATTTTAGACTCTTTATTTCAAGTCCTGACAGATAAAGAGAAAACGTCTCAAGAATATCTTTCGCTTTATCGATATGCGCAAAACGATAAGTCAGAACGCATGCAATATTTCATAGAAAATCACTCAAAGTTTCAAAGTTTATTAGGATGGTATGAATTTCAAGAATTAGTAGATTCCATCTTTCCGCAATTGCTAATGAACCAGCAGGCACAATTTCGGAAGAAACAGTTTCTTGATAAAAGTTTCCCCTACCTAGAGAACTTCCTTCTCAAAGAGAACTCGGAGACTAAAGCATTATTAGAATTAATCCGCTTAGCTGAGAAGCAGGATATGGACAGCATTTTAAACCATCTCAATGAAAAGATAATGCTTTATAAGGGAAGGAATAGAGTGTTTGCAAGCTATATGGCTATTTCAGTTCCTAATAAAGGGACACCCGATCAGAATGTCAAATTGAAAAAGATACTCGATAAAGTTTTAGAAGTAGAAAATGATCCTATTTCAATAGAATCATTTACAATGTTCAGGGATAGAATAAAAATCGAGCATTAGAGACTTAATTTAAAGGCGGCTTTAAGAGCTATTAAGTTTAAAATATAACTTTAGATGAGTATCAATAATTGATCCTGCTCAGATAGAGCAATGTGTGCTCAACTTAAAAGTCATAAGTTCGGCTCCAAAATATTAGCTGAACTTATGACTCATTCGTTTACCATTCTAATGATGAATTTATCAAGAAGGGAAATTATCGGTTAAAACTTATAAATGTCTAATAAGGTAGCATCCAGTTTTGCTCCTCGCATATTAAAATCGACAATACGACCCTCTGGATCTAACAGTATAGCAAAGGGAATACCTAATATATTATAAGCTTGGGAAATCTCTCCATAAAACCCTTTTGGCTCATTCAACTGAGGCCATGTCATCCCCTCTTCTTTCATTGCTTTTTTCCAATGTTTATCATTTTCATCCAAAGAAATACTTATAATATTGAAACCCGCATCTTTATACCTCTTATTAATATCAACTAAATGAGGAATTTCTCCTCGACAAGGTCCGCACCAAGAGGCCCAGAATTCTAGCATAGAATATTCTCCATTTTTTATTAATGTAGATATTGCAACTTTTTCACCTTCCGGTGTTAACAATTCAAAATCCTGATACTTTGTATTCAAAGCTGTTTTTTTCGCTTTATTAGCTAGCTGTACAAAGCTAGAGTAATGATCTGTTCCTTCCCACCCTTGTTTAATTATTTCAACTAATTCATTGATTTGGCTTTCGTTTAGCTCTATAAACATACCTAAGAAATTGATCCTTGCTAAATCGTATGCAACTTTAGACTTGGGGTTTTTACGAATATATTCGGTAGTCGCTTCCTTAATTTCACCCTCTAGGTTTTGCATTTCTCTAGAAAGGCGAATTCCTTCTTCAGTGTTAAACTCTCCTTTAAGCGATGGCAGGTGATAATTCTCCAAATATTCGTTATTTAACATAGCAAGCTGTGTACGTTTTTCTTTTAATGAATTTTTAAACGAATTATGTTCATCTTCAGTTTTAGAGCCTTTGATAATCGCAGGTTTTTGATTTGCTTTCCTATAATACGTATATAAGCTATCAAGATCAGCTTCAAAAGTAATAGGAGAATTCTCTAAATAAAAGTCCATTGCAGACCAATATCTTTCTGAGGATTCTTCTCCTTCGGGAGTACGATCTATTATGATCTTGTGCATTGCCGGATAATCCAATCTACCTGTAAAAAAGAACTTCCCATCTTTTATTACTGTGGTATCAATAGGAGTATTTTCAACATAATCAGTATATATTAAATACACTTCTTGGCCATCTAGAGAACCTTTTAAACTTCCATTTATAGTAAATTTATCTTGTGCTTGGGAACCCCATGCACATAAAAGTAGTAGGGCTATTAAAATATTTTTCATATGTATTTGTTATTAAAAGTTTGTAATCATATCAGGATTAAACATCAAAACGCGGGAAGGTATTTCAAAAGTAAAGCTATAATCACTTGGATCTATTGTAACTATTTCCTGCAAATCTGCCGAATACCTAGTTGCAGTAGTGCCTAGCTTTATGTGCGCCAGACGCTTCATATCCATCCATCGGGCAGAGCCAAAAGCCAGCTCCCTCCTTCGCTCTTCTAATATCCAGTCCATCACTTCGTCTTTATCGTCCGAAGATAGGGCCTCATAAAGACCTTCTCCTATCCTTAACTTGCGTAATTCATTTAAAACGTCTAATGCTTCATCTAGTCTATCAGAATGGGCTAAAGCTTCCGCTTGGGTAAGCATTAATTCACTAAAGCGAATTCCATACATACTGTACGCAAACATTCCATTTTCAGAGCGCATAAAGGTTCCATCGAAATCAAAGGCAAACAGTTCCATCCTTAAATCTCCAGGTGAAAACGTTTTTAAAAGATCCTTAGAATAAGTTAAATCAAAAATTATACTAGGCTCTGTACTGGTCCTAAGAAGTAAAATCTCCGGATCTTCCTCTTGTTCAGGGTAGTAATAATAATTATAGTCAATAATCTCATGGGGTTCTTGCAACGCTAAATCAGCATATTTTTTCGCTTCTTCAAAATTGCCCATATATAAATAAACCCTTGAAAGCATTGCTTGTGCTACGGCTTTATTAATGCGCGTTTTATTTATCCTGCTGGAATTTAAATAACCTTCAGCGGCTTTTAAGTCTTCGATAATCAAGTTAAAGGTTGCCTGCAGCGTGGACCTACCCGGTGTTTTACTGACCACATCGGTATAATCCACCCAGGGCACTCCTGGAAGCTGATCTGCCGTAGCTGGATCGTAAGATTTAGCAAAGACCGTTAACAGGTTAAAGTGAGCGAATGCTCTCTCAGCCAAGGCCTCTCCTAAGAGGTGATTTTTTCGACTTTCATTTGCATCCGACACATCTTGAACATTATTGATAATGATATTCGTATTGTAAATCTGCCGATAAAAAGCCCCCCAGATAGCAGGGGTATTATCGTTATTATCATCTATGAATTCCTTCCAAAAATATGCATTAGCAAAGGGGTCTTGGGAAATAGGGGAAAAAGATGCGTTTATATCGTCGCTTATATAAGCAAGATGGTCTGGAAAAGAGTTTGTATTGGTTTCAGAATTAAGAATACCATCAAACTCTTCAAATCTTTTTGGAATTACAATACCTTTAGGTTCTACATCCAAATACTTATCGCATGAGGTTAGAACGGACAAAAAAAGAACAATTCCTATTATATTTTTAAAACTCATATCTATGCTATTAAAAGTTCGTGTAAAGAGAAAAACTAAACATGGTCGGCCTCGGTAAGGTGCGCACCCCAGAATTCCTGTCTATCGCATCTGGATCGATACTATTATCACTAAAAGTATACTTAAACAAGTTTTGAGCTTGAAAGCGAATCATGGTATTGGAAAGATGGAATTTGTTACTCAATTCTTCTTTTATCCTGTAGGTAAGCACAATGTCTCTTAGGCGAATAAAGTCTGCATTTTTAACAAACTTCTTTGCGTAGGTATAGCCCGTTTTTGAATAGGCATTAAAATAATTTGGATCACCTACAACCATGAAACCTGGGATATCAGTATTTGTTTCATCTCCCGATTCTTTCCAGTAGTTTAGTGCTTCTGAATTGAAACTTCTATTCGTCACATATGGATCAGGCGCTTGCGTTCTCATGACGTGCCCTCCGTAATACATAAATAGAAACGACAAATCAAACTGCCCTAGGCTAAACTGGTTGTTCAGCCCCAGAACGTATTTCGGCGTAGTCGTGCCCATATACACCATATCATCAATGGAAATCTCTGAGTTACCTCCACTTGTTGAGGTGCTCACCATCCTACGGTTTCCATTTTTATCTATTATCTCAGGCTGTCCTTTATCATTTAAACCAGCATAATTATAAGCGTATAACGCACCGATTGGTTTCTCTGCTACATATTCTATTTGAGAAATAAGTGGAATAAGTCCTTCTACTCCTGATGGTTGGGCTGTCATTACTTCTTTCACTTTATTAAAGTTAAAAGAACCTGTAAGCTGTGTTTTCCACGAAAAGCGATCGCTGAGGATATTGTTAGAAGTTATTTGCATTTCAAAACCATTATTAATAATGCTTGCTGTGTTGGCATTATAGGAGTTAAAGCCTGAAGTAGGGTCTGAACTTAATAAACCAATAACATCAGTAGAGTTTTTATAGTAATAATCTAAACTCCCAGATAAGCGGTAATTCCACAAAGAAAAGTCTAGCCCTAAATTATAAGTTGCCGTCCTCTCCCATCG
>DXEZ01000228.1 GCA_019114715.1 Candidatus Sphingobacterium stercoripullorum
ATATAGCCAACCTCTTAAATTTCTGCATCCATCATAATTATGAAAGTTTGAGAGAGACTTCATCATAGTGTCTTGTACTAAATCTAATGCATCTTGGTGGTTTTTGGTATACAACATTGCTTTTTCATACAAGAAACTTACTTGCTTACTAACTGCGTTGTTAAATTCTTTAATTGTCATTTCCAAATATTTTTTGTTTTCAAAGGAATGAACTTAGGTTCAAAATATATGCCCCTTAAGAGGTTCGAAGGCTTTTCACGTATATTATCGACTAAAAAGCGAGGAAAGTTTTTGGAATACGTATTTAATTGTGAAAATACGCTTTTAATCTAAAACAAAATGAATCTAAAAATTGTGGTAATGTAAATATCCAATAAAGCATTCATTTGATTTTAAATAGGTGTTATGAAGATTTTGATTTTTCGAGCGTTAAAAATAGGAGATATGTTGTGTTCTTTGCCTGCAATAAAAAATCTGCATGAATTTTTTCCGAAAAGTAGTATTTCTATTGTTGCTTTACCTTATATGATCCCTTTTTTGGAGCGTTATTCTATTTATTTTGATTCGATTATCCCGTTTTCCGGTTATCCTGGTCTACCTGAAATACCGTTTGATAAAGTCCAGTATCAAAAAATGGTAGAGCTTATTCGAAAAGAAAAGTTTGATTTATTAATTCAAATGCATGGCGATGGAAGTGGACTACAATCAATGATGCTGGATTTTAAGATTCCTTGTGTTTGGAGTTTTAGCCCGAAGTCACGTACAGGGTTTTTCACCTATCCCGTGAGCTACCATGAAATACATAAACATAATGCTCTTTTAAATTGGTATGGTGTGCCAACACCACACGTTCATATTCCGTTCCCTATTCTTTTGGAAGATTATGTGAAGTTTGAAAAGCTTTTAATGAATTATGAGATTTTAGGGAAATCTTTTGTAATCATCCATCCTGGAGCCAGTTGTAAAGAAAGAAGGTGGGGTATTTATAATTTTGCAAAAGTCATGCAGATATTGTATAAAAAAGGATATACACTTTTATTAAGTGGAGTAAAAAAAGAAATGTTTTTAGCAGATGAGTTAAAAGAATATTTAGATTTTAATTTTATAAATATGATGGGTGAAGCGGATCTTGGGTTAACCGCATTATTATTAAAGCATAGTAAAGGATTAATAACCAATTGTACGGGTGTTTCACATATTGGTTCTGCGACTTCTACTAAAAGTATAGTAATAAGTAAGGATGGAGAAGCGGGACGGTGGGCGCCTCTGAATAAAGAAATTCATAAAACTTTTGATTGTAGCCAGGATGATAAATTGAAAGAAGTTATGTTTTCAGTTGGGCAGTACTTTTAGTTTCAAACGAGTTCTTTTTATCTTCGATTAGTTTATAAAGAGTTTTTGTTATTTCTCCGGAAGTAGGGTGAGGTCTTTTAAGTTGAGAATATAGCTGCTGATTCACTGTTTGGATAATATAATTTTTGCTCTGTTTGCTCTTAGGTGTAGAAAAATACAGTGCTTTACTAAAAGAACTCCAAGGGCTATGCTGAGGATTTGTTTCAGCATATAAAACCACAATGGGGATGTTGTAACTCATAGCGATATGGGAAGGTCCAGTGTTGACACTTATCATACCTGAAGAATTAGAAATTAACGAGCATAGCTGCGCCAAATTCGTGCAACCCATTTTACTATGAAAATTTTCTCTTTTTATTTGATTGAGTGATTTATATTTGTCCTTGTCCTTTTGATCTCCTGTTAATAGGATGTGATATTTATTATCTTTCAATAAGGACTCAATAATGGCTTTCCAAAGGACTGTAGGGTATTCGCGTTTTGTTTCCGATACTCCAGGATGGATAATTATATAAGGTTTTTTTAATGAGGGGCTCCCATTTTCTAATTTCCTTCCTTGAGGAGGAGTTTTTAAGATAGGGAGACCTGCTGAGCTTATTTTAAATCCAAGTTGTTTTAGCAAATATAAATTCCTGTCCAATTCATGCTTAATATGTGTGAAAGGTTCTTCATCGACTATCCAGTGGGTAATCAGTTGGTAGGGGTTCTCTCTGCAATAAGCCGCTATTATGGGTATTTCAGCTAGCCAAGGTAATAAAGCGGTTGTTAACGGGGACTGGCTATAGACAGTGAATATAAAACATGCGTCGAAGTTTTTATGGTTGATTGCCTCAATAGTTTTTTGAAAATTATGAAAGCGGTTGGCTTGTATTGCAGAGTTTTTTATCCAAGGAATTTCTATAACAATTATTTCATCAACACCCTCTAGTAGTGGAGCGACACATGCAGCCTGATGAGAAATTAATAAAGTGACTTTTCCCCTAGTTTGCTCTTTAATGATTTTTATAGCAGGGCTAAGCATGATTAAATCACCTAAATTATCAAATCTGATAATGAGCGTGTTTTTGATTTGCTCCTTCATGTTAGCTGCTTTTCTTTAGTGTTTGATTCGAAGCAGTTCTAATTCTTCGTATGATCTTTGTAGTAGATTGGTGAGGAACTATGGGGATGAAATGAATTTCGCAGTTCGCTTCCTTCAAGCTACCGAGTTCTTTCAGGTTTTTTGGATTATAGTCGTTTCCTTTTACATAAATATCAGGCTGAAGGACTTTTATTAACTCCGATGCATTATCATTTTCATTCGCACCAAATGGAATTATATAATCCACACAAGAAAGAGCACTTAATACCGAAATTCTATCCTTTAATTTATTTATTGGCCTATCTTCTCCTTTTAAGCGCTGAACGCTTTCATCGGTATTGATGGCGATGATGAGAATATCTCCTAATTGCTTGGCTTTTTCTAAGTATTTTACATGCCCAGAATGGAAAATATCAAAGCAGCCATTGGTGAGGATTATTTTTTTTGATTCTTTTTGCAAATCGATTAATTGCTTTAATCTATGTGAGTTGTTGAATAGTTTTTCGGAGTTGTGATTGATGCTGTCCATTAATAGTTCTTTTTGATGGCATACTGTCGCATTTTTCTTTTGGATACGGATCCATGCCGCTTTATTTGCTATATCGATAGATTGATATAAGGATGAGCCTCCAATTAAACATAAGGTTTGAGTAGCGATGAAAGTATCACCAGCACCACAAACGTATGGTTTTTTTACACATCTAGTTGCGGAATGGTATTGAAATATCCCTTTTTTAAATAATAAAACTCCATCTTTGTCAATCGTCAAAGCACACAATCTAGCACGTGTTTTATCGTATATATCTTCACCCCACGTTGCTGCATCCTGTAGACGCTGATAATAATCTTTACACCCTATCAATTCGGCACCTTCATCAAAATTGGGAGTAATTAGCGAAAGCCCAACTCGTGCATATTTGTGATAACCTCGACCATCCATTGCTATGAAAATATTATGCTCTCTATTAATGCCGACTAAAGATTCAATGATGTTCCCACTCATAAACCCTTTATTGTAATCGGAAATTATTATCGCATCGAAATCTTTGGCCTTGTCTTTTAAGTATTCTATAATACTTTGCTCGCTATCCTTGGTGATTGGATGAGTAGTCCCTCTATCGATCCGATAAATCATATTGTCATCAACAGATAACCGGGCTTTAAGAAGTGTTTTTCTACTGTCTTCAACTACTATATGATGTGCACATATTTGGGCTTCCTCGAGCATAGCATGGATTTTTTGTTTTGGGAAATCATCTCCAATTACGGAACACAAACTTGTTTGAGCTCCAAGGGCAGCAAGGTTAGCGGCAACGTTTCCTGCTCCACCGAGTTTTCTCGTGCAATTTTTTACATCCATTATGGGGACGTTTGCTTCTTCGGCATACCTTGAACAATACCCTTCTACGTATTCATCAATGATTAAGTCTCCAATTACTAGGACTTTTCTTTTTGAAAATGATTCTATTATCGGTAAGTTTTTCATAGTTTTTGTTTTTGTTATCGAAATTAAGAATAGATTGAACCGCGTGGGGAAAATGAAGGGCATAAATGTCTGGTACTCTATTTTCTCCATAAGTATTATCAAAGCTTTCATTTCCCCGATCAAGTAATATTGTCTTGCATGACGCTCTGTTTCCTGCTTCTACATCGTTTAAAATGTCGCCAATCATCCAGCAGTCTTCCAAGGAAAGATTGTGTTTTAAAGCGGCGTTTTGTAGCATCCCGGGGAATGGCTTTCTACAGCCGCAAGACTTTTCTGTATGCACGGATTCCTCGTGAGGGCAGTAGTAAAAATCGAGAAGACTGACTCCTATGTCAGCAAACAGTTGTTCAATCTCAATTTTTACTTGTGTCAATTGTTGTTCGGAGAAATAACCTTTGGCTATTCCTGATTGGTTGGTTACAATGATGAATTCGTATCCTGCCTTTTGCAACACTGGTAGAGAATCGCTCACTCCGCTATAAAGCGATATTAGCGCAGGATTTACATTGTAGGGGATGTCGGGGATTATTGTTCCATCTTTATCTAAGAAGATAATTTTTCTTTTTTCCATTGTTCTAACTTTTGATGATTAACAATACTTACCACCTCGCTGGTTTCACTATCGGTCGGGATACTTGAGAATAATTTTGCTTCTATGGCCTCACATAAAACGTGAATTGTATTCAAATGAAGTTCTTGTATTCTAGCAGTATCGGTCGAGGGAATAATTATATTTACAGAAGATCGTTTTGCTGCTTCGCCACCGTCTTTTCCTAAAAGACTTAAACAGGTGATTCCTTTTTTATTGGCAATTTTAATTGCCTGGATAATGTTATCGGAGTTACCGCTTGTGCTTAAGCAAATGAGTACATCTCCCTTTTCCCCAAGAGCTTCTATTTGACGAGAGAAAATCTGACTGAAATCAAAATCGTTTGCCCATGCCGTTATGACGGAGGTGTCAGCATTTAACGAAATTGCTGGTAAGGCTCGCCGAAAAGGCTTTTGAAACCTACCAATGAGCTCAGCCGTAAAATGTTGGCTTTCTGATGCGCTACCTCCATTTCCACATATCAATATTTTCTTTCCATTTTCTAAAGCATCTGTTATTACTTGAGTGGCTTTTAATATATGAGGGATTAATATTTTGGAGGATTTGAGTAAAGTGGAGAATGTTTCCTTATATGTTTTGCATATAGAAAAAGTTAATACCTCATCTAAAAATTCATTTTCACTTATTATTTCTGTGTATAGGTTTGAGAGTTGTAGAGAAACTTTTTCCCAAGTGAAATGCTCGTACACTCTTTTTATTCCTGCTTTGCTAAATTCTTTCTGTTTTTCTTTATTCTCTAACAATAGTGAAATCCGGTCAGCTAGTTCTTCAGGATTGTTTGGAGGAACTAAAAAACCCGTTTTTTGATCCTTTACTGTATATTTAATTCCACCAACTTTACTTCCAATAACTGGGGTGCCACAGGCCATGGCTTCTAAAGGTGTGATGCCAAATGGTTCATACCAGGGAGTGCTAATAAAACATTCAGATGCACTATAATAATATTTTAGTTCTTCTCTTTGTTTGCTTCCTGTGAATATTACTCGCTCAGAAACTCCCAGCTCGCTTGCTAGTTTTTTCAAAGAGGAAATTTCTTGATTGATTACTGGGTCGTTTAAATCTCCACCAACAATATAAAGGAATAAATTTAAATCCTTTTCTGCTACAATTGAGAATGCTTTAATTACATTGTCAATTCCTTTTCTGGGGACTATCCTTCCAAGCTGTAGTATTATGGACTGATGCGGTTTTACCCCAAGGTGTGTTTTTGCATCTTCTTTATAAATCGGCAGGAAGTGATCCGAATTGAAACCACAAGGGATAATCTTTATTTTTGAATCATCTGCCATGTAGAAGCTAATTAAATTGTATCGATCCTCAGGACATTCTGCTACTATTTTAT
>DXEZ01000229.1 GCA_019114715.1 Candidatus Sphingobacterium stercoripullorum
TTGTACCAACTCTAGGATTGAAGACCTGCGCGAGGTGGCAGCATTTGTAAAAGGAAAGAAAAAAGCTGATCACGTAGAAGTATGGATCGTTCCTGGATCAAAACAAGTAGAAACCCAAGCCATCAAGGAAGGTTTAGACAAAGTCTTTCAAGAGGCAGGATTTGGGCTACGAGAGCCGGGCTGTTCTGCCTGCTTAGGAATGAATGAAGATAAAATCCCAGCAGGAAAATACTGTATCTCTACATCCAATAGGAACTTCGAAGGGCGCCAAGGCCCCAATGCACGCACAATGCTTGCCAGTCCACTGTCGGCAGCCGCAGCAGCCATAGAAGGGAAAATTGTGGACATCAGACACCATCTTTCATAAAAGAGCAATAAAATGAAGAAATTCAAAACATTAAATTCAAGGGTAGTTCCATTACCTATTGAAAATATAGATACCGATCAAATTATTCCCGCTCGTTTTTTAAAGGCGACCTCTAGGGAAGGGTTTGGCAACAATTTATTTAGAGATTGGCGTTACGACTCGGAAAACACGCCGAAGCACGACTTCGTATTGAACGATCCGAAATTCACGGGTCGCGTGCTCGCTGCAGGGAAAAACTTTGGATGCGGGTCATCCAGAGAGCACGCAGCGTGGGCTATCCAAGACTACGGCTTTGATGTAGTAATCAGCTCTTTTTTCGCGGATATCTTTAAAGGTAACGCCTTAAATAATGGTTTACTACCTATTCAAGTTAGCGAGGGTTTCTTAAAACAAATATTTGATGAAACCTATAACAACCCCGAGGCAGAGATTCAGGTGGATTTAGAGGCACAAACTGTGACCATTCTATCTAGTGGAGCGGTCGAGGAGTTTGAAATCAATCCCTACAAAAAATCATGTCTAATCAATGGCTACGACGATATAGACTATATATTGAGCCATAAAGAAATGATCGAAGAATTTGAAGCAAACCGCCCTATATGAGTAAGCCTGTGGTCCATATCAATAATCTAACTCTAGAAATAGCTGGTAAGAAGCTATTTAACAACCTGAATTGGAGTATCCAAAAGGGTGAAAACTGGTTACTGTATGGTCCTAGTGGTATAGGGAAAACTTTGCTCATGAAAATAATCCATGAGCACCACAAACAGGTGGATACCATTTCCATAAACTTCAATGAATCACTGCCCCATAAAAAGCAAGTCCTATACGTGGCAAATTGGTACGAGTTCACCAATTCCGACGGAGATAGGAACTTTTATTACCAGCAGCGATACGACTCCTCCTATTACAGCGATACACCATCGTTAAGCGCAGATTTAAGCTACTTCGCTCAAAAACACGAATTAGACCTCCAAAGTGCAAAGGATCTGGCTGAGCAACTGGATCTACTCAAACTTTGGGACAGCCGGTTAATAGAGCTTTCTAGTGGAGAGCAAAAGAAATTGCAACTGCTTAAAGCTTTTTGGCTAAAGCCACCGCTTTTAATACTGGATCAACCTTACAACGGTCTAGATGTAGCAGCAAGGGAAAAGATCAATGCGCTCATCAATCGGTATATCGATCAGGGCGTGCAATTCATTTTAGTTCAAAATGGTTTCCCCTCGCCCCAAAAGGTTAGCAATTACGCATCGATAGAAAATGGTCAGCTGGTTGTAAAGCAAGAAATCGAACCTTATCAGGCTAGAGTAAATCAGCTGCCTACTCGCGCACTACCCGAGTTTTTAACTCAAGAGCCCGAGGATACGCCGCAAGTCATGGTCCGAATACACGAGGCTTCCATCCGTTATGGTGAAAAGCTCGTTTTAGACAGGGTAAGCTGGGAAGTCAAAGCGCACCAAAGGTGGCTACTGCAAGGGGCTAACGGCTCGGGAAAGTCTACACTTTTAAGCCTACTAAATGCCGATCACCCGCAAGCTTACAAGCACGACATTATACTTTTTGATCAGCAGCGTGGATCAGGAGAAAGCATCTGGGATATCAAACGAAAGATCGGCATGGTATCACCCGAACTCCATTGGTATTTTCGGGTAGATCAACCCGTTTCCTATGTAGTCGCCTCAGGGCTATTTGATTCCATAGGGCTCTACCAAAACCTCCCCTATTCCGGACGGCTCAAGGTGCAGCAAGTCATGGAGTTTTTTGATCTAATGAAAGATAAAGATCGCCTGCTGAGTGAACTACCCTTAGGGAGACAGCGCATTGCACTGCTCGCTCGTACAGTTATTAAAAACCCACTGCTGCTAATACTCGATGAGCCTTGTCAAGGCCTCGATCAAGAACAAACCGATCAGTTCAACGATTTCGTTGACCGTCTGGCGCCGTATAAAAAGACAATCATTTATGTAGGGCACCAAGAGAGTAAGCTACCCAAATCATTCACACACAAATTGGTTTTGGAAGGTGGAAAAGTAAAAATTAATGAGGAAATAAAAACATTACAGCACATAACGATATGAACAAAAAGATATTAATTATTCCAGGCGATGGTATTGGCCAAGAGGTTACTACTTGGGGGAAGAAAGTCCTAGAAGTAATAGCTGAAAAGAATAATTTACAGTTTGATTTCCAAGAAGGAATAATGGGCCACGTAGCTATAGTAGCTACTGGCGATCCGCTGCCGGATGAAACATTAGAGAAAGCTAAAAATAGCGACGCTATATTATTCGGTGCGATAGGTCATGCAAAGTACGATAACGACCCCAATGCTAAGGTGCGTCCAGAGCAAGGTCTACTTAAGATCCGTAAAGAACTAGGTTTATACGCGAACTTGCGCCCTATCCTTTTATTTGATGAGCTCCTAGCAGCCTCATCCATTAAACCAGAGGTACTTAAAGGCACTGATATACTTTTCTTCCGCGAGCTTACCGGAGATGTGTACTTTGGAGAGAAAAATCGTTCTGAGGATGGCAACTTCGCCTCCGATCTGATGAACTACAACCGCTATGAAGTGGAGCGTATAGCCCATAAAGCGTATCAAGCAGCACAAAACAGAAATAAAAGATTATGCTCTGTAGATAAAGCGAACGTTCTGGAGACATCCAGGTTGTGGAGAGAAGTGGTCCAAGAGGTTGCAAAACAATATCCTGAAGTTCAAACAGAACACATGTTTATCGATAATGCAGCCATGCAGCTTATCCGCGATCCACGAAGATTTGATGTGGTATTAACAGCCAACCTGTTCGGCGATATTTTAACTGATGAAGCCTCACAAATTGCTGGATCCATGGGTATGCTAGCCTCAGCTTCTGTGGGTGATGGAACGGGATTCTTTGAGCCTATACACGGTTCTGCGCACGACATTGCAGGGCAAGATAAGGCCAACCCTCTGGCTTCCATTTTATCGGCTGCCCTACTTCTTGAAATTTCCTTTGGACTAAAAGAGCAAGGTGCTGAGGTTACAAAAGCTGTTGATACAGCTTTAAAAAGAGGATATAGAACAATCGATATTGCTTCTAGTGATACGGCAAAAGATAAGATCTTAGGCACAACGGCTATGGGCGAATTGATAGTAGAAATATTGAAAGAAAATTAACAGGTTTATAAATTTTTATAAATAGAGACTTATGCTACACGATCCGAATCACTTATACATCTTTGACACTACACTTCGTGATGGAGAACAGGTACCCGGTTGCCAGTTAACGACTTCCGAGAAAGTAGATATAGCAAAAGATTTAGAAAAGTTAGGCGTAGACATTATAGAAGCTGGCTTCCCCGTTTCATCTCCTGGGGACTTCCAATCTGTAGTGGAGTTAAGCAAAGCTGTAGATGATGTTATTATTTGCGCTTTAACACGTGCCAATAAAAACGATATAGACGTCGCCGCTGATGCTTTAAAGTTTGCTAAGAGACCTAGAATCCATACAGGAATCGGCTCATCTGATAT
>DXEZ01000230.1 GCA_019114715.1 Candidatus Sphingobacterium stercoripullorum
ATTGGTTCGGAAGGTTTAGCTTGGATGCAAAAAGCTAAAAAAGAAACTGGCTTATTATTAGCAACAGAGGTTGCTAATGCACAACACGTTAAAGAAGCTTTAGATGCAGGGATTGACATTTTATGGATTGGAGCTCGTTCTACAGCTAACCCATTTACTGTACAAGAGATAGCTGATGCTTTAAAAGGTGTCGACATCCCTGTCCTTGTGAAAAACCCAGTAAACCCTGATTTAGGATTATGGATCGGTGCTATTGAAAGAATCAATAGAGCGGGAATTAAAAAACTAGGTGCTATTCATAGAGGTTTCTCTTCTTATGAGAAAACTTCTTTTAGAAATGATCCTATGTGGGAAATCGCTATTGAGTTAAAAAGAGCATGTCCAGAATTACCGATTCTTAATGACCCTAGCCATATTTGTGGAAACAGAGAGCTTATCCCTTACATTTCACAAAAAGCTATGGATATGGATCAGCAAGGATTTATTATCGAATCTCATATCAACCCTGATAAAGCATGGACAGATGCGAAACAGCAGATTACTCCAGATTCTTTAAGTCAATTAATTTCTGGCTTATCGCTAAGAACACCTGAGTCAAACGACCCTGTATTTGAAGATAAGCTTGCTGAATTAAGATCTGAGATCGACAGACTAGACGATCAAATTATTCAACAAATCTCCGATCGTATGAAAGTTGCTGAGAAAATTGGAGAATACAAGCGCGACAATAATGTAACCATCTTGCAAATGTCTCGCTGGGATGAAATTGTTCAAAAGCGTATTCAGTTAGCAGGCGCATTAAACCTAGGTGATGAATTCACTACCAAATTATTGGAGTTAATACACCAAGAATCTATCCGCAAGCAAAATACAGTAATGAACACTAAAGAAGTCTCTCAAAATTAAATGACAACAATGTTTTTAGTTAAACATGATTCAAAAACAATCGAGGGTACGGTTAATCTAACGGGTTCAAAATCCGAAAGCAACCGTGCCCTGATAATTCAAGCCATTAGTAAAGGGCTTGTTCAAATTGAAAATATTTCAAATGCTGATGACACAGAAATTCTTCAAAGGGTTATCCAGGAGGCTAAAAATCATTCTGGGGAAGAACCCACAGTTTTAGATATTGGTCCCGCAGGTACGGCCATGCGCTTTATGACCTCCTACCTGAATTTTCTTCCTGGAAAGTTCATACTCACGGGGACAGATAGAATGAAGCAAAGACCAATTGGAGTCTTAACCGATGCTCTCAAAGAATTAGGATGCAACCTGAAATCCACCCACAAAGAGGGTTACCCACCTTTAGAGATTTCCGGGCCATTTATACAAAAAGTAAACAACCTGGCTATAGACGGAAATATCTCTAGTCAATATATTTCCTCTTTATTGTTAATTGCGCCGTATTTACCTAGTGGGCTTGATTTAAAGATCAAAGGTGAGCTTACATCAAGACCTTATGTAGAAATGACGCTTGAAATGCTACAATCAACTGGCATTCAATACAAATGGGAGGATAACCATATCCACATAAGCCCTCAGGAGTATAAGAAAAGCAGCTGGTTAGTCGAACCAGACTGGAGCGCAGCATCTTATTGGTACTCTATTCTGGCTTTGTCGGAAAGCGGAGAACTGTATCTTCCAGCATTAAAAAAAGAAAGCCTGCAAGGCGATCGTCAAATTGCAGAAATCATGGAGTTATTTGGGGTGAAAACCGAATTTATAGATCAAGATAAACACGGAATACGGCTCACAAAAATCACTCCCAAAATACAGCACGAGGTAATTGACTTCACAACTTGTCCAGACATTGCTCAAACCGTTGTTGTGGTAGCTGCAGCTTTAAAAAAAGACATTCAAATCACGGGGTTACACACCCTTCGCATAAAAGAAACAGATCGTATCGCAGCCCTGCAAAATGAAATTGCGAAGTTTGGATGTAAACTCCTAGAAAAAGGCAATATATTTCATCTAGATACTAGTGGAAGCTTTACCCCTGAAAGTTTAACGTTTGAAACGTACGAGGATCACCGTATGGCCATGGCATTTGCGCCATTAGCCCTTACATTTCCAGAGATTAAGATTAAAGAACCTCAAGTAGTAGACAAGTCTTATCCTGAATTCTGGAAACACCTTGCAAATGTTGGATTCGCAATCGAGGAAGCGTAGCAGCAGATTTAAAACATTTCAATAAAAAATTATGGCAGGTAATTCATTTGGCAAGCTTTTTAAAATTTCCACATTCGGAGAATCACATGGAAAAGCTATAGGCGTAATAATAGATGGTTGTCCCCCACATGTAAATATCGATTTAGACTTCATACAATCTGAATTAGACAAACGCAGACCGGGGCAATCGAAAATAACAACCCAACGAAAAGAAAGTGATCAAGCACAAATTCTTTCGGGAATTTTGGACGGCAAGTCAACAGGCACCCCAATTGCAATATTAATTCCAAATCAAGACCAAAGATCAAAGGATTATTCGCACATTCAAAATAAATACCGCCCTTCTCATGCAGATTTTACATACGATGCAAAGTATGGCATTAGAGATTATCGCGGTGGGGGACGTTCTTCCGCAAGAGAAACCGCAGCGAGAGTGGCGGCTGGAGCAATCGCCAAGCTATTCTTAAAGGATTATGGAATTGAGTTCTTTGCACACGTTTCCTCAGTAGGTCCTATTGATGCAGGAAAAATCTCAACAGGTGATATTCAAACTGTCCTAGAAAATAGAGAAAGTAACATAGTAAGATGCGCGGATACTTCCTGTGCAGATGAAATGATTGAATTGATTAATAAGACGAGAAAAAATGGAGATACAATCGGTGGAAAAATAACTGGTTATATCAAAAACCTTCCTGCTGGAATTGGAGAGCCTGCTTTTGATAAACTTCATGCAGATCTAGGCAAAGCAATGCTAAGCATCAATGCTGTTAAAGGGTTCGAATACGGATCTGGATTCGCCGGTTCCACCATGCTTGGAAGCGATCATAATGATTTATTTTTCACCAATAAGGAAGGACAAATCAAAACTAAAACCAATCACTCTGGAGGTATTCAAGGTGGAATATCAAACGGTATGGAAGTAAACTTTAGAGTAGCTTTCAAACCGGTAGCCACAATTATGCGCGATCAAGAATCCATAAACAACTTAAAAGAACCTGATGTAGTATCGGGGAAAGGTCGACACGACCCTTGTGTTGTTCCGAGAGCTGTTATAATTGTTGAGGCGATGGCAGCCTTGGTTATTGCAGATCACCTGCTACGGCAGAAGGCCATTACGAGAGATTAAAAAATATTTATAAACTAAAAACCCACTTTGAAAGTGGGTTTTTAGTTTCATAATTCAAGCTACTACTCACGAATTAATGCTCGATCAAGATGCACATAACCTCCATCTACATATACCAATTGACCAGTAGTATGAGAAGACCGCTCTGAGAGCAAGAACAATGCAGTATCTGCAATTTCTTCAGGCGTCGTCATCCTATTTTCCAATGGGATTCTAGAGGTAATCTTATCCAACATTTCTTTTGGATTAGGCAGCGTTTCGATCCATCTATCATACTGTGGAGTAGAACATTCAGCGACAACTATCCCATTCACTCTTACATGGTGAGGAAGGAGCTCTACAGCCCACTCCCTAGTCATAGCATTACGCCCACCGTTTGCTGCAGCATAACCAGAATTATTTCCTTGACCTGTTTCCGCAGTCTTAGATGTAATATTGACTATGCTCCCTTTATTTTTTATAATCTCCGCGATGGCATAATGCGCGAGTAAGTAGTAATGGACTAGGTTTCTATGCAATGATTCCATAAAGCCCTTATAATCACCATCAATAAGACCCACACCATCGTTAAAACCTGCATTATTCACTAAACAGTCCACTTTTCCTAATTGATCAATGGCCTCTTTTACAACCCTTTGACACGCATCAGGATCGGTCAATTCAGCTTCTAAACAAATTGCCTTTCCACCGTTATCAATTATTTCTTGCTCTACTTTTTTATTGTCAGCTTGCTTTCTACCAATAATTACTGGAATTGCTCCTTCTTGGGCTAATCGTGTGCATATTGCCCTGCCGATTCCTTTAGCACCTCCACTTACAAGAACAACTTTATCTTTTAATTGTAAATCCATCTCTACTATTTTAAGTTATATACTCGTATTGCATTCCCGCCCCAAATCATTTTCTGCTCTGATTCAGACAGTTCTCCAATTAGCGACTCAACTGCATTGACCCACTGTTCGTAAGAACTTGAAAGGGTGCAAACAGGCCAGTCGGATCCATACAACACACGTTCTGCGCCGAAAGACTCCAATGTAAAGTCAACATAGGGTTTGAGGTCTTCCACCTGCCAATTATTCCATTTTGCCTCTGTTACTATGCCAGACAATTTGCAATGGACATTTGGGAACTTTGCTAATTCTTTTATAAAGCTAGCCCAATCATCGTACTGATTTTCAGCAATATTAGGTTTAGCCATATGGTCCAAAACGAACGTTAAATTTGATTGCTTCGCAACGCAATCGAGGGTGGACTGAAAATGTTTAGGACGGATAAGAAGATCGTAGGTATACCCTTTTTCAGATAGTTTCGTTAATCCACGCTGAAAGGTATTTTGCATCAAATAATCCCCTTTTGGTTCTCCTTCAATGACATGACGAAAGCCCTTTACCACCGATTCATTACTCCAATAATCTAGCCGACTATCCAGGTTTTCATCGTGTAGATCAATCCAGCCGACAACTCCCTTTATCAATGCATAGACCTTAGATAGCTCGACTAAAAACTTAGTCTCGTCTTCAGATTCGCTAGCTTGTACAGCAACCGTTCCATCAATTTTAGACTGTTTTAAAATGCTTGAAATGTCGTTTGGAAGGAAATCCTTCCCGATGACTGGCTGCATATCCTCATTTATCCAGGCATCTCTTTGCTTATCGTATATCCAGAAATGTTGATGAGAATCAATTCGCATAATTTATTTTTTAAAAGCTATAACTTCCTGTTTCGATACCCCTAATTCATCTGCACCAAGCTCAACAACATCTCCTGGTTTTAGATAAATTGGCGGGTTAAATCCTAACCCTACTCCTGCTGGCGTACCGGTAGAAATAACATCCCCCGGCAATAGAGTCATAAATTCTGATAAATAGGAAACCACATGTGCAATCGAAAATATTAAATTTTTCGTATTTCCGTTTTGATAAGTTTTTCCGTTGACTTTTAACCAAATATTCAAGTTGTTTACGTCTTGAACATTTTCTTTTAATGTCATAACTGGTCCTAAAGGAGCAAAGGTATCACAACCTTTACCCTTATCCCAAGTACCCCCTCTTTCTAATTGGTATTCTCTTTCGGAAACATCATTATGAAGCACATAACCTGCTACATAATCCATAGCTTCACTTTCTGAAACATACCTTGCTTTTTTACCTATTACAACACCTACTTCAACCTCCCAGTCAGTTTTTGTAGAACCTCTTGGAATCATAATTGAATCATTGGGCCCTACAATTGAAGTTGTAGACTTCATAAAGATTATAGGCTCTTCTGGGATCTTAGCTCCCGTCTCCTCTGCGTGGTCTTTATAATTTAACCCAATACATACAAGTTTGGATGGTCGAGCAATAGGACTTGCTAAACGCACATCGCTAGGAATCTCTTTTAAAGAACTTTTATTCTCTTCTACGTATTTTTTTAACCGGTCTAAACCACCTCCTCCGAAAAAACTCTCATCGTAGTCCCCTCCAAAAGCAGATACATCATAATTCACAGCGTTAATTTGTACTCCAATTTTCTCGCTACCAACTTCTCCAAAACGTATTAATTTCATATTCTTTTAAATTATATTTTCTTATTACTAATTATTCAATTTGATAAATCCACCGTCAATAGGGTAATCATTCCCCGAAATAAATGACGCGCGATCACTGCATAAATACAAGGCCAATTCGGCTATTTCATCAGGGGTCGCCATTCGACCAATAGGCTGAGTTTTTGAAAGCACATCGAACATTTCTTTTTCTTTGCCCGGATAATTCTTCGCTATAAAACCATCTACAAAAGGTGTATGGACCCTTGCAGGTGAAATACTATTACACCGGATGTTTTCTTGAATGTAATCTCTAGCAATAGATAAGGTCATGGCTGCAACAGCACCCTTAGTCAAGGAGTATACAAACCTATCGGGAATACCCACCCAAGCTGCAATAGAGGCCATATTTACAATAGCTCCGCCATTTTCATTACTTTTCATTAATGGGATCGCTGCGTATAGAACATTATATGCTCCTTTAATATTAACCGTGCACACTTTATCAAAGTCACTCTCCTGGCAGTCTTCCAACTTTCCGACATGTGCAATCCCCGCATTATTGACTAATACATCCACATGTTTTATTTCCTGAAAAATCCTTTCAACTTCCTTTTGACTAGTAACATCGCATGCATGTGCTTGAACTTTTAAGTTTAATTTATTCAGTTCCTCTGCGAGGGTAGTTGCTTGTTCAAGATTTAAATCTAACACATGAACTTCAGCTCCTTGCTTTGCAAATAGCGTGACAATTGCCTTTCCAATCCCACTAGCACCACCCGTAATTACTGCTACTTTTCCTTTTAATTCTTCCATGATTTTTTTATTAACTCTCTTTTATATCTTAAAGTGAAACACCTCTTTTCCAAGGTATAAAATCATCTTGTCCTAGAGCTACTGCTTTTGCTTTAACCTCTCCACTGGCAACGGCTATCACATAATCTAGCAATTCATGTGCACACTCTTGAATGGTCTTATCCCCTTCAATAATAGCCCCAGTATTATAATCAATAATATCTGGCATTCTATTATACAAGGCTGTATTGGAAGACACTTTAATCACTGGTGCAATTGGATTACCTGTAGGTGTCCCCAATCCAGTGGTAAACAAGACAACATTTGCTCCTGCACCCACCTCAGCCGTAGTACTTTCTACATCATTTCCCGGCGTACATAATAAATTCAGCCCAGGCTTATTCGCTAGGTTTGGATAATCAGCAACCTGAACAACCGGTGAAGTCCCTCCTTTTTTGGCTGCTCCAGCAGATTTAATAGCATCAGTAATCAAGCCATCTCTTATATTACCTGGAGATGGGTTCATATAAAACCCTGAACCTTGCTCTTCTGCTTTAGCGTTATAGGTAGTCATAAGACTCATAAACTTATTGGCCATTTCCTCAGTTTGGCATCTATCGCTCATCTCTTGTTCTACACCACAAAGCTCTGGAAATTCAGATAAAATTACCGACCCGCCTAGTGTTACAACCATATCCGATAAATAACCCAAAACGGGGTTAGCGGAGATCCCCGAAAACCCATCTGATCCACCACACTCTAATCCAACACATAGCTCCTTTAATGGTGCAGGCTCACGGGTCTGTTTATTAGCAATTGTCAACCCGGCGAAGGTATGCTTTAAAGCTTCATGAATCAAGTTTCTTTCTTTCCCTAGTTGCTGCTGTTCAAAAACATAAAGGGGCTTTGTAAAATTAGCATCTCGCTTAGCTATCTCTTCTTTTAAAGTTTCTACTTGGGCATTTTGACACCCCAAGCTCAATATTGTAGCTCCAGCAACATTGGGATGGACAATATAACCCGCCAATAGTCCACATAGGGCATCGGCATCCATGCGTGTCCCACCACACCCCATTTCATGGGTTAAAAACTTCACGCCATCAACATTTTCAAATATCCTTTCTTTTGGTGCTGAAAGATTACTCGGCGACAGATCCAACTGAGTAATCTCCTCTATTCCTTTGCCTTCTTGATACGCTTTGATTAAAGTATCAACCTCTTGGGTATAATTTTTAGTATTATTTGCATAGCCTAGTTTATCCAGCATCGAGGCTTTTAAAGTAAGTACATTCCTATTTTCACAAAACACCATAGGAATTACCAGCCAATAATTCGCCGTTCCTATCTTCCCATTATCTCTATGGAAACCTAAGAAAGTACGGTTTGAAAACGCACTGACATCTGGTTTTTCCCACTCCACCTTCCGCTCTCCTAGGCTATAGGGCTCAGCAGCATGCCTTAAGTTGTCGGTTGTCAACCGTACTCCTTTTTCTAAATCATAATTCACCTTACCAACCAAAAGCCCATACATCAAGACTTCCTGATCTTTAACCATAGCTTGAGTGGTAAACTTATGTTTAGCTGTGACTCTTTCTTTTAACTCGAATCGGTCACCCTGAAACTCTATTTCATGTCCCTTTTCTAGATCCTGTAATGCAACAAGTACATTATCTTTTGGATGAATTTGTAAATATGTTTTCTTCATTATTATTTTTTTAACTCGTAAATTTTATCCATTAAAACCCATTTCTCTCCTAACTTAGCTCCTGGAACAGCTTTTTGGTATTTCCACATCAGCTCCTCCCACTCCTGTACCTTTGGGTTATTTAAATCCATTGTGTTTTTTCGTTCAAAACTAAAAGTCTCATTCACCGTCATAATCATAATCATACGGGTTTGAAAACGATAAATTTCTAGCTCTACAATACCTGCTTCTGGAAAAGTAGCTTCAATTTCCGGCCATACATTTTCATGTAATTTTTCATACTCCTGAATGAGAACCGAATCATCAATTAGATCTAAAGCTAACACGTATTTTTTTAAAGATTTACCATTCATAATATAATCTCGATTTGAACCTTGGCGTACCGAATTTTCATATCTACTAAGTAAAACAAAAATATAGACAAGCAATTAATTAAAATTACCTAAATAATAAACAATATTACCATGTTTAGATAAAAAACACTTATATTCAAGAATAAAACAAGCAACATATCAGATTATGCTAAAGAAAGTCAATGTACCACTTGACCCGCAACATTCTTTTTCATTACGAATAGACTATAGTCCACGGCTTCACAATCTATGGCACTACCACCATGAAGTAGAGTGCATATTCATACTAAAAGGTAAGGGCACACATTTTATCGGTGACTCCGTAAAAAACTTTGGACCAGGTGACTTGATACTAGTTAAAGACCAAACCCCTCACTATTGGTCCTTTGATGAGGAATACATTGGCAAAGACGAGGATAAACTCATAGAGGTTTATGCACTACATTTTTCACCAGAACTTTTGGGAGAAGGTTTTTTAAAATTACCAGAACATTCCAAGATCGAACAATTATTCAAAGACTTAGAATACAACTTGACCATTCATCCCGATTTAACCCATACCGTAAAAATATTTAACACTATAAATACAGGTCCGAACTCCAATCGTGTGATGAAGCTCATAGAACTTCTCATTCATCTTGGGGCATCGCCAAAAGAAAAGCTATGTAGTCAACATTATGTATTTGGACATCAAAAAAAAGAACAGAAAAGAATCAGTAATATAATCGAGTACTTACGATTAAACTACAAAAGAAGGATCACCTTAACCGAGGTTAGCAACTTCGCTGGAATGACTCCTAACTCATTCTGTCGTTTTTTCAAATCAAACACCGGCAAAACTTTCATCGAATTCATCAATTTAATGAGAATACAATATGCAGAAAAGCTCTTAAAAGAAACAGAGCTATCCATCAAGGAGATTGCTTATGAGGCCGGTTTTACAAATCCTGTGAATTTCCATAAGGTCTTTAAAAAAACCTACAGACAATCCCCTTTAAATTATAAAAAACAAACAAATCATGCCCAAGAAGATAAACACATAATTAAATAGCTTTTTTGAAAATACGATGTAAAAACAGTAATTTGCATTTTGATATTTGTTATACCTGATCGTAAAAAATATGTCTAACATAACTATGCGTGATATTGCTAAAGCCCTTGGAGTTTCTATCTCTACAGTATCTAAGGCGATGTCGGATAGTCATGAAATCGGTGAAGAAACAAAACAAAAAATCAAAAACTATGCAGCTCAGCATCAATATTTCCCGAATCATTTTGCGCGAACTCTAAAAAGCGGAAGTAGCAAGTCGATCGGTGTAATTGTTAGCTCGATAGGTATTGCAGTTGTAGCGGAGATGTTAGAAGGAATTGGAAGCCGCTGTAGAGAACTCGGATACCATCCCATTGTCATGCAATCAAAAGAATCTCACCAGCAGGAACTTGAATGCTTTGAACTACTGAAGCGATATGCAGTGGACGGGATATTAATCGCTCCTGCTAGTGAATCTTCTAGTTTAAAATATTTAAAAGAACTATCAAGCTCAGGCTTCCCACTAGTGCTTTTTGACCGGCTTAGCACCGAAATAAATGTTGATAAAGTGAGTGCAGATAATTATAAAGGTGGGTATTTGGCTACTGAAGAGCTTATTAACCAAGGGTATGATAAAATTGCCTATATCTCCATTCAATCGCCTTTTAGCATTACAACAGAAAGGCTGAATGGCTATAAACAAGCGTTAACCGATAACGGGATAGCATTTAATTCAAATTACATTCGGTTCTGTAAATACGAATCTGTTGCAGAGCTAGATGAAGTATTAGAAGGAACTATTTCTTCTTTAATGCAAGAAAGCGATCCTCCTACTGCTATTTTCACCGCTAGCGATCAAATCAGCAAACGCTGTTTTTCTGCATTCCGAAAGCTCAATTTAAAAGTACCTAATGATATAGCTCTCATTGGCTTTACCAATACAGACATGGCAGAGTTTACCGACCCTCCTATGAGTGTTGTTTATCAGCCCTCCTTTGAAATCGGAAAGCAAGCCGCAGACTTGTTAATTAAACAAATTACCTCTGCGGAAAGACCAGCCACTCCAACTATTCTTAAACTCCCCACGGAACTTCACGTCCGGGAATCGAGCGTGTCACGTTTAAACGATAAATAATTGGAATCTTGATATTCATTCATTATAATATTCATTCATTAGAATTTATTACTTTTGCCAAAACAATCATTAACAATCATATAGACTATGCCACAAGTTTCTAAAAAAGGCTTATCAATGCCAGCTTCTCCGATAAGGAAGCTCACTCCTTTTGCCAATCAAGCAGTTGAAAAAGGAATCAAAATTTATCACTTAAATATCGGTCAACCCGATATAGAAACGCCTGAGATAATGCTTAATGCCATTAAAAATATTGATTTCAATGTTTGGGCGTATTCTCCATCTGAAGGAACAGCTAGCTATCGAAAAAAACTCGCTGAATATTACAAAAGAAACAATTACGATATAGATGCTGACAACATCTTAGTAACCAATGGAGGCTCTGAAGCTATCACAATAGCCATGCAAACCTGTATAAACGCAGGCGATGAGGTTATCATTCCAGAACCTTTCTATGCTAATTACAATGGTTTTGCTTGCTCAGCAGGAGTTACCGTTAAGCCTATCGTTTCTAATATTAACGACGGCTTCGCACTACCTGAAATCGAAGAGTTTGAGAAACTCATAACACCTAAAACAAAAGCAATAATAATTTGCAACCCGAATAACCCTACTGGTTATTTGTACTCCAGAGAGGAGCTCGAAGCACTTAAAGGGATATGCTTGAAGCACGATTTATTTTTATTATGTGATGAGGCATATAGAGAATTTTGTTACGATGGTAACGAATTCATATCACCGATGCATTTAGAGGGTTTCGATCAACACGCCATCGTACTGGATACTGTTTCCAAACGATATTCTGCTTGTGGTGCTCGATTAGGATGTATTCTCACCAAAAATAAGGAGGTATACAATGTAGCTTTAAAATTTGCCCAAGCAAGATTAAGCCCTCCTACGGTAGCCCAAATTGCTGCCACTGCAGCGGTGGACACGCCACAAGAGTACTTCGATGGGATTAAGGAAGAATACACTGCCAGAAGGAATACACTTGTAAACGGCCTGAATAATGTCCCTGGTGTTTTTTGCCCTAACCCTAAGGGTGCTTTTTATGTTGTAGCTAAGTTACCTGTAGACGATTCAGACAAGTTCTGTCAGTGGATGCTAGAAGAATTCTCGTTTGAAGGACAAACAGTTATGATGGCTCCTGCAACTGGATTCTATTCCAGTGAAGGTTTAGGAAAGCAAGAGGTAAGAATGGCCTATGTTCTAAAAGAAGACGATCTAAAAACAGCGTTAATTTGTCTTGAAAAAGGACTGAAAGAATATCCAGGAAGAACCCTATAAAACAATAAAGTTCAGGTTAATCATTTGGTATTAACCTGAACTTCATTAAAAAAACCACCACTCTCTCACTAACTTACACTCCCAAAATCAACTTAAAAAATTAAGGTAGAACCATTTCGTGTTGATCAACGTCAAACTTGGATGAATCTACTATAGAATCAATAGAGCGCACGTCATTCATCATGACTGTATCATGCTCTTGGATATTGTACATGCTTCCTTCGTGACGATCTTTTAAAATATCTTCTTGTGATGAACTGGGATTATTGTTATTACAAGATAGTAATGCTGTTATAAAAATAAAAGCCAACAAAAATCCACTTTCTCTATTTAGCATAAGACCTCCCATTTAATGATTTTCCAAAACGTTTTTTACTTCATGTATTTGGCAAAAAACAATAAAAATATGATAAGTAAAACTGCTACTGCAATTATTACAGTCCACTGAACTGTCTTACCAGCTGACTGATCTCTTTCCTCTTCCAGCGCTTCGCTTGGAAGATCATCGTGATTTTGATTCTCCACATATTTAGTCATAGCATCTCCTCCCTTTGTTGTTTTAATTACAGGTAGTGGCTGTTATTGAAACAGCCGTAAAAATTACTCCTTTATTAATACAGGGTCGATTTAATCCCACCCCACAAAGCAAACTAACTAGCTACTAATGGATTATCAATTAAACTCCCTTTATAGTATAATACAATTGAAAACAAAAATAGTTTAGATTATTTTGTATTTAGGTTGGAAGAATTTAGGAAGTAATGGTAGTGGAATCTTTCCAAAAGGTCTGTTAATGATAGAAATCTCCATGTAGGATTATTGTCCAATGCAAAAGAGAAATGGAAGGAAAAAAGCTTTACAAAACTTAGAGGCTACCAAAATTCAGTAGCCTCTAAGTTCAAAGGTTAATTTATCTTATTTTGAATCTTTTTGCTTATCTCCGACTGGCGCATTTACATGCTTCCGCGGACGAGTTTTTCCATACGATCCTAAAAATATTTTTCCCTTTTTCGTTTTTCTATCTCCTTTTCCCATTTTACTTTAAGATTTATGTGAACAATTATAATAAAAGACAAAACAACTCGTCTTGACCTTTTAGGCACATGTAATTTACAAAAAATTAATAATTCTTGCAAAACCACCTCTAAAATGACATCTCATATTTAAATAAGTTGGGAGGTATATAAGGTCCAAAGGTGATTTTTTCACTAGGCTAACACTTCTAGATTCACCTGTTATATCCGAGCAGCTTGCTTTCAGACAGGAACAGTTATAGAAAGAAGTAGGCAAGCTAAACAGACTTTAACAAAATTATTTGCATGATTACATTTTGCAATCGGTCTATTTCATGCTAGTTTTGAAGCAATACTAAAGACTAGTACTTAATTTAAATGTCCTCAAAAAAACTAAATGTTCAACGAAAATCTAATCTGTAAAGAAAGATATAATAAAAAAGAGGCGTCGTATTTGCGCCTCTTTTTTTATTATAGTTCTCGAAAATTAAGTTTCAGTCCCCATAGAAATCTTCTTTTTTAACCTCGGCTGTAGTTTGGAGCCTCTTTAGTAATATGAATATTATGCGGATGTGACTCTCTGAGTCCTGCTCCTGTAATCTTCACGAATTGTGCCTCTTTCAGCTGCTCTATAGATGCTGCTCCACAATACCCCATCGAAGCTCTTAATCCTCCAACATACTGATAAACAACTTCTGCTAAAGTTCCTTTAAATGCAACTCTACCAACAATACCTTCTGGAACTAATTTCTTAATATCGTCTTCAACGTCCTGGAAATACCTGTCTTTAGAACCTTTTTCCATAGCTTCTAACGACCCCATTCCTCTGTAGGACTTAAATTTCCTACCCTCATAAATAATTGTTTCCCCAGGCGCTTCTTCTACACCTGCAAATAAGGAACCAGCCATGACAACATCAGCACCAGCAGCAATTGCTTTAGCAATATCTCCAGTTTGCTTAACACCTCCATCAGCTATTAAAGGAACCCCTGTTCCTTTAAGTGCTTTAGCAACTTCATACACAGCATAAAGTTGGGGAACACCAACTCCAGCTATTATTCTGGTTGTACAGATTGACCCCGGACCAATTCCTACTTTAACAGCATCAGCGCCAGCTTCTGCTAGCATCTTAGCTGCTGCTGCAGTCGCAATATTTCCAACGATGACCTGTAAATCAGGATACTTAGTCTTCACTTCTTTTAGCATTTCGACTACTCCACGGCTATGACCATGAGCTGTATCAATGGTGACTACATCGACTTCCGCTTTAACTAATGCATCGATTCTCTCCATTGTATCAGCAGTTACACCTACGGCAGCCCCAACTAACAATCTACCATGCTCATCCTTAGCAGCACTTGGATAGGTTCTATACTTTTGTATGTCTTTAAAAGTAATTAATCCTCTTAAATAACCCTCTTCATCAACAACTGGAAGTTTTTCAATCTTATGATTTTGAAGTATCGACTCCGCTTTTACAAGATCCGTTCCCATTGGTGCAACTACTAAATTATCCTTAGTCATCAACTCCTCAATGGGTCTATTTAATTCTTTTTGAAAACGTAAATCTCTATTGGTTACTATTCCTACTAATTTTCTATTTTCGTCAATCACTGGGATTCCGCCGATTGAATGCTCTTTCATTAATGCAAACACGTCACCTACTTTTGCACTTCTTTCCACAGTCACAGGATCTTGAATCATTCCGCTTTCCGAACGTTTAACTTTCCGTACTTCAGCAGCCTGCTCATCGATGCTCATGTTTTTATGAAGCATTCCTATTCCTCCTGCTTGTGCAATTGCAATTGCTAAATCAGATTCAGTGACCGTATCCATCGCGGCGGAAACTAAAGGAATATTAAGTTTTATTTTCTTTGTTAAATTAGTGCTCGTATCGACGTCTCTCGGAAGCACTTCAGAATAAGCTGGAACCAACAATACGTCATCGTATGTGAGACCTTCTGAAACAAATTTTTGTGGATCTAGTTGCATAGCAAATAATTTTGGGATTCTATTTGCCGGTCAAAAGTAAGAATTATTTTTCAATATTCCATATTATTTCTAACAAAAATCACAATACCTATAAAATATCCGTAAATTCGATTTATACTCTGATACTAAACTGCTAGAAAGCGGTCAGCCTATTAATAAATTTCACAAAAAAATAACATTTGGCAAGAACTTTGTATTAGTTTTCCAGTGATTAAATAGAAACAAATTAGATTAATTTATGAAAAAGGTATTTTTATCAATTATTACGGCAGCAGCATTAACTCTAGGCATCCAAGAATCAAAAGCACAAACACCTTATAAAACAGCATTAGGTTTAGGTATTGACTTAGGTGACGGAGCTACTCTATTTGGGCCGCAAATTAAACATGCTTTTAGTGCACATAACGCAGGACAGGCTCAGGTATTATTCGGAGATCACATCACAACAATTGGTGCAGATTACTCTTACAACAAGCCTTTCCAAGGCGCTAATGGTCTAAACTGGTATGTAGGTGTAGGACCTCAGTTAACGTTTTTTGATTCAAAACACGTCGACACACAATTTGCTCTTCGCCCGGCCGCAGGTCTTGAATTTGTTATTCCACAATCTCCAATTGGTATTCATTTCGATTGGAAGCCGTGGTGGACATTAAGCGGTTCATCTCACTTTGAGGCGGGTCGTTTCTCTTTAGGATTTAAATATATTCTTAAATAAAACACTAAGAATTTCAGATAAAAGCCATCCCGTTAAGAGGTGGCTTTTTTATTTACCACCAACCAAGCCCTGCTCCACCGTCAATAAAATATAAAAACCATCCTGTAATTAAGCGCTTATTATATAAAAATTTTTATACCTTTGCGAATCTGATATAGATATCAAGTTAAGGATTTTATAAATCATAAAAATTTACACAGACGGTTATAACCATGCAAAGTAAAGGGTTGATTAAATTTTTGGTAGTAGTGATCACGTTAGCGTGTCTTTACTCCCTTTCATTTACATTTGTTACAAGAAAAGTTGAAAAAGACGCTGCCACCTATGCCGGTGGAGATGTTGATAAAGAGCGTGCTTATTTAGATTCCATCGCAGGAGAGACTGTTTTCAATTTAGGTATTGCAAAATATACTTATAGAGAAGCTAAAGCAAATGAACTGGCTTTAGGTCTTGACTTAAAAGGCGGGATGAATGTGACTATGGAGATTGCTCTTGACGAATTGATAAGCAATTTGGCAAACAATCCTGAGGATGAAAAGTTTCAAAATGCGCTAGAAGAAGCGATTAAAAAAACAAAGTCTACCAATAAAACATTAGTAGACTTGTTTATCGAGGAGTACAATGCATCAAATGCTTCTACCCCACTTGCTTCATTTTTCGCCACGAGCGAAAACGCATCTTTAATTAAAGCTACTAGTAACACATCACAAGTACGTAGTTTCTTAAATAGAGAAGCAGAAAGCGCCATTGAAAACGCATTCAAAGTTCTAAGAACACGTATTGATAAGTTCGGGGTTTCCTCTCCTAACATTCAGATCCAACAGGGAACAAATAGAATATTAATTGAATTACCTGGGGTTACCGATGAGCAAAGAGTTAGAAACTTGTTACAAGGTTCTGCTAAACTTGAGTTTTACTTAACTCAAGAGAACCAACAGGTATACCCTCTACTAGAAAACATAGACCGCACCTTAGCAAACATTTTAAATGAATCTACTTCGAAACAAGAAGATGTTTCCAATGAAGACAAAGTTACAGATACAACAGAAAGTGATTCTGATGATGAAAACTTACTTGCTAACTTAGGAGCTGCTAACGACTCTACGGGAAGTTCTGAAGAATTAGAGAACCTAAGAAAAACAAATCCTTTATTTAGTGTACTGACTCCAAATGTTGCACCAGATGCTAATGGACAAATGACTTTAGGTCGTGGTCCTGCGGTAGGTTTTGCACATTTACGCGATACTGCTAAAGTCAATGAGTATCTAGAGATGCCTGAGGTACAATCTATAATTCCCGCCAACATCCAATTAATGTGGGCTGTAAAACCGGAAAATAGAAACCCAGACTACTTGACTTTATATGCCATTAGA
>DXEZ01000231.1 GCA_019114715.1 Candidatus Sphingobacterium stercoripullorum
GCTTCGCATAGGCGTTTCCGCTTGCGGAGCACGCTTTCGCGCACTACCTTCAAAGCATTCAGAATAAGATACATACGAAGAGTACAGTCCGAAATTTCAGTGATGACCGGATAACGGAGGGGATTGCTTGCTGGAAGTGAGCGACGGTAGCGGGCGTTACTCATCGCCCTACGGCATTCCTCACTTAAATATACGATTTGGTGGTAACTAAAATATTTCTTATATTTGCATCTGTAACCAATAATGTATTCTTTTACAATGAAATGTATATTACTAGTCAGAGTTTCTACAGAAGCCCAATCCTATGAAGAACAGGAAAAGGAGCTATATGATTTGGCTCATTTCTATGGATATAAAGATAAGGACATTTCTTCAATAGCCACTAAAGAAAGTGCTATTAAATTGGATGAAGAAGAAAGGTTTGGCCTTAATCGCATGAAAGAGCTACTTGAAACAAGTGAATATGATTGTGTGTTCGCTTGGGAAATCTCACGTATAGCCAGAAGGAAAAAGATATTGTTCAGTATTCTTGAATATCTTACAACCAAGGGAATTCAGTTAATCATCAAAGAGCCAAGAATTAGATTGCTCAAAGATGATAAAACCATTGATGAAGGAGCTGAAACAATATTCACATTATATGCTCAACTTGCTGAATCGGAAATGAGGAACAAGATTGCCCGTTTTTCCAGAGCCAAAAAAGAAGGATTCAACAAAGGCAAGTATATGGGTGGAAAAATAAAACTTGGCTACAAGGTTTCAGAAGACGGTTACTGGCAAATTGATGAAGAAAGTTCCAAGTTAGTTCGTCTCATATTTGATATGTATATTTCCGGTGAATATAGCTTAACCGAATTAGGGAAAGAGCTAAAGTCCAGAGGCTATTTCAAGAATCTGTCTGTAACCAATGTAAAAGCAGAGATATATGGTTTGCTAAAAAATCCAATCTATCGAGGTATAAGGACAAGCAACAATATATATCCTCAGATTATAGATGATGATACATGGGAGAAATGTCGTAAGAAAAGAGAAGAAAATAGAACCCGCCCAAAAGCAAAAACTCCCCACCTGTTAACACCTTTAATCCGTTGTTCTTGTGGTGCTTCCTATTCGGTAAATCTTATGGATGCAACATATTCATGTAGAGTAAAACATAGTGCAGTAGAAAAAGGATTGACTCACTCACCTGATATCAACATAAATATGATTGAATCTCTGGCCTGGTATGTAGCCCTCCAGGAGCTACATGAGGATATGATCTGTAAACGCAACGATGCAAAGGAAACATACGAAGAGGAAATACGCATCTACAATCAGAAAATAGCCTATTCACGTGGGATATTGGAATCAACCATGCAGAGACGTTCCGACCTTGACGAGAATTATTTTGTCCATGGCCGCTTCACAAAAGAGAAATATGAAGAACTGGCCCAAAAGCAAAATGATATAATAAAGGTAGAGAAAGGTAATATAAGAAAGTATGAAACTGCAATATTAAACATGGAGAAACAGATTCAAGCGGACATTACCTTTGACGATATGATTGATTCTCTTAACCAGTCCTATGGAACCCTAAAAAACGGTACGGATATGGAAACCATGAGAAAAATCACCCACAGATACATTACGGATATTTATATCGAACCGTGGGAAGGTAAGGCAACATCCTTTTGGAAAAAGGTGACGATCAAGACCATCCATGACACTGACAAGAAAAAAAAGATAGAACAATTCAAAGAGCAGGGACTGGATGGCATTATTTTTACTCTCAAGGATATGTTCTATGTTAATACTTTCCACAAGAAAGCATATTGGGATGAAAATATGGCAAACTGTGTACCAATGGTTTATACAGAAAGAATAACCAGAAAAAGAGGAAAAAGGACGAAGAAAAAGAAAATGGGAATAAGAGAATGCAGAAAATCATAACGTTTCTTCAATTTTAACTAGAGATTATTAATTATACAATTGGTTTAGAATTATTCTTTCTCTTTGTATAAACTAATTTTTCATATAAAAAACAGAACTGCATGAGTTATATGATTAACCTTATTAACATTATAGGGGAGTTTCCTGCATGGAATTTATCGACTGAAACAAGAAAAAATAAATATTTGGAATTTGAAGCTCCGAAGAGAAAATTCCAAAGAGAGTTGAATATTCTCAATTATACCAAATGCTCTGTTCGTGACTTATCTTTTTTCGCTAAATATCCTCTATTGAAAAAAATAATATCGTTTTTACAGGATAATGCTGAAACTCGAAACATGGACATTGCCTTGTTTTTAGAAATTGCTATCCTTTTAGCCTATCATGTTAAATTATCTGCTAAATCAGTAGCAAATTCAATCAACTATTTTTTGAAATGTCGCAATGAATTAACAAATAGCACTCATAAGATTTCACTTGCAGGATTAGAAATACTTGATGAGATAACAGCACTGATAAGAGAGTGTGAATTAGGACTAACCGATAAATCCAGTTTGCTAAAAAAGAAGTTGTTTAAAGATGAGGATTCAATCAATTTTGGAGAGGAAAGATTATATCCCAATGATTGTATTTTCGGATATTTACTACAGGAACACATCGCAGGTTATCTTCTCTGTTTGGTTACAGAGCCATTCGTTGAATTGTTTTATACCAATACTTCTTCAATTAATCCCTGCTTTACGTTATTTAATGCTTTATGTTTCAAAGGCGAGATCAAAAGTTTCATTACAAAGGATGAGAATTTGTCCTATAGTGCTATAATAAAACAAAAAGATAATCCATTAGCGACATGTCTGGCTGTCACCTTAGATAAAATCACCTCATCTAATAGAATAAGCAGCCAATGGATTCTGGACAATATATCTCAAAACTATATAACTACTTTTCGTAAGCTTTGGTGGCTAAGTTCTATTTATGCAAAATATCATTCCCAATATTCTAATGAACTTAACAGCAACAGAAACTTATTTGCCCAAGTAGAAAAGATTATTAAACTCGTAGAATTGGAAAGTGGCAAAAGACTAGTGATGCCCGATGATTATCCTATATCTAATGCCTTTCCAGAAGCTATGGAAATAAAGAAAGAATCACCAGACGGAAAAAAAGAAGTAACTGAATTAGGTGTCTATTATTCTCAAAAAGAGAAGGACATAAACAGCCTTGCTCAACAAAGCAATAATGACAAGGATAGGGAAAATTCCTTTTTTATATTGCCCGATGATTATTTTGAACAGCTTCCTGACAGTTGTGGGCGTATCTGTATAGATGACATCAAGGAAATTATAAAAAAGCAAGGAGTACAGAAATTCTATGAATTTATTGATTATATAGCAGAACAAGAATATATAGAAAACGATATCCAGACCAAAAAAAGTTTCGCCTACCGTTTGACTGGAAGACATAAACCTGATAATCTTTTGAAAAAAATAGAATGGAATACGGCTAAGGATTCTGGCAGCTATAGACTTTACTATATCGTAAAGCAATTCTATTGGGGCAACGGAAGAAAAGGGATAAGAAAAGGAAACAATGTTCCAACTAGTAAATACCACCGAATAAAACTTTTTTTCATCTGTGATAAATATACTGGTGATCCTTCCACATACGCCAACAAAGCCCCCCAGGATTTTAAAACAAAACTGGAGGAATTCTTCACTAAAGAAATCAATAATAACAACCCTGTTCCGCAAGGGTTTCCTTCCCTGAAACCTTTATAATTTTGTATATTTAAGGGGCTGTCCAAAGCCGGATAGCCCCTTACTGTTACTTACAGTTTAAAAGTAAAAAACGTGAAATCACCCTTATTCCCTAATAGAAAAAGTAACAATATCAAGTT
>DXEZ01000232.1 GCA_019114715.1 Candidatus Sphingobacterium stercoripullorum
CTTGATCTTTGCATTATTTAAAGCTTATCATTCACCGTGGTAGGCTTTTGTTTTTATAGCTCACGCTCTAAAAAATTACGCACCTCACTAGCCGTAGGGTCTTTAGCGACGATAGTCCCCTTTTTATTAATCAAGAAAACCATGCCTCCAGAGTTTCCTATACCGTATTTTTTCCAAATTCCCTCTTTATCATTTATCTCCACAAGGTTCTCCCAAGGGTACTGATCAAGCTTTATGGCCCTCTCGGCATCCTGAGCACTCCGCTCCCTAGCTACTCCAATAACTACTAAACCTCGGTCTTTATACTCTTCGTATATAGGGATGAGCTCTTTGCCCTTCTTGCGGCACGGGCCGCACCAAGAGGCCCATAAATGTAAAATAGCGGCTTTATCAGAGATCCTACTAGAAAGCTGAACGGGACTTCCATCAAGGCCCGCTGATGAGAAGTCTACAAACCTAGATCCCGGTTTAATGGATAGCCCAGCAAGCAGCACTTCCATTTGCTCTGAGTAAGGGTGGTATAGGAATTTAGGGGCAAAAACAGTTTTATACAGCTCAGTGTAGGGGGAAATATCGATAGTCTCTTCTAAGTAGTCATTCCTCTGGATTGCAGAGGTGGTTTCAGAAAGCAGCACACTGTAGCCCGCAATATTGGGGTTTTCTTTGATGTACTGCATTTTTAGCTGCTTTATTTCCTCACCTGCGGCATCGTAAATGGACCTTTCTATTTCTGAAATTTCCTTTATTACCTCTTTAGTGTCTACTCCGCTTTCCTCTAACTGCGCTATAGCCGATCGTAGGTCTTCCTCAAGGTTACTTGAGCCCTTAAAAGATAAGTCGTAATGACCCTCTAGATACTGCTTCGATCTACTAAGGAAATCTTGTTCCACCTCCTCGTATTTGCTTAATATGGGCCTTAAAAATCTCCAGTACTCTTTTGTGAGCTTACTGCCTTTTACCTCGTTTTTCTTTGAGTTATTTTCATCGTGGAGGGTCAAGTGAATGGTGCCAGGCTCCGAAAAAAGTGCTAAGGGTTGCCAGGAGCCAGATTCGTACTCCTCGCTAAATGCTAGCTCGTATTTTTCAATATTCTCGCTATCTATGCTGAACTCAAAGGCTCCATTAACTATTGGGACCTCTACGCCCTGAATTCTAGGGTCTTCATTTTGTTTGTAAATAACTAAGTAGGTACTTGCAGGCCGGCCAATGACTTTTCCTTTTATAAGGCACCTTTTTGCTGCGCTCGTGGTTATGAAACTTCCTCCTATGAGAGCTATTAATAAGCACAGGATAATTGCTATATATCTAAATCTAAGCATAGTAAAATAAGCTTTAGGATAACTGGTTAATTGTTTTACACTATGTAATCATTCTAACTCAAATATAGCTAAACTCTTTAGGGAAAGAAACTACAATTATAGAAGATCCCAAGAGTAATTTGAACTTTGGCAATAGAGACTTCTAATTGCTGCCTAGCACTAGCTCTTATTAAATGCGATTTTAAGCTTAAATGGTATGCGAACACAAGATTTATCTACTCATGTATCGCTTAGCGACCTTATCTAAAATTATCTTATATAGCGGTAAAAAAAACAGCGAGTTGATTAAGATTTTAAATAAGTAGTCTATAGTGGCTAGCTCTAGCAGATTTTCCGAAAGGTATACATCGGAAGTCTTATAAAAAGCTATATAATAAAAGCTGTAGGTATCTACAAGGTTTCCAAATATCGCGGCAGCAAGTGGAGCATACCACCACTCTTTTCTTTTTCTTAACCTGTTAAACACAGAGATATCCATCAGCTGCCCTACCACATAAGCCGAAAAACTAGCAAGGACAATCCTTGCAGAAAATAGGCTAAAAGAATAGAAGGCCTCTATCCCCATCCACTCTGCACCGCGGAAGCCTACTGTAATTAGGTAAGAAACGATAAGAGCAGGAAACATAGCCCAGAAGATTATCCTCCGAGCCATCGTAGCGCCGTAGATTCTTACCGTAAGGTCAGTAGCTAGAAATATAAACGGGAAAGTAAAGGCGCCCCAAGTTGTGCTAAGTCCAAAGAAATGCACTGGAAACTGCACCAGAAAGTTGCTCGATGCGATGATAATTATTTGGAATACTATCAGCGGATAGTATGACTGCTTATGACTTATAGACATTCTATAGTTTTTTAATGTGGGAGTTTGCGAACCACAGGTATCAATGGATGCCAAGTTACAAAAGAAATGAATAAATGAGTGGCATCAAAATATAAGCTTAATATTATAAAGCTCCTATAATGTGAGATAAAGTTGCGTATATTTGATAGGTAAGCCCGGTGCATTTAGCAGCTTTACCAAGTGCCACAGCGCGTAATAGTCTAGCGGCCGCTTAAACTAATCAGATATGATAAAACGCCTTCGACAATTTTTTATTTGGAGCTTGGTCTACCTAAGCATGGCAGTGGTTTACGGGCAGTCTAACTTTACCATTGTAGGAACCTCTGAGAAAATAAATGAGGGGGACTCTTTATTTCTAGCCTACAAAGATGACGGCCAGTTTATATTGAAGAGCACCACCGCTAAAAATAAAAAGTTTTCTTTTTCAGGTTCAGTTACTAAACCGGTAAAGGCTTATATATCTCGAAATGAGAACCCTAATTATGCCTCTATCATCTCTGAAAGCATCGAAGTGTATTTAGAGCCTGGAATAATAAAAATAAACAGCCCAGATACTTTAACAGGCGCTATTGTCAGCGGAACTGCACTGAACGATACGCTTCAGTTGTTACAGTACGAACTAGAGGATCTAATAAAACGGCGAGCCGATATTAAAGACCTTGATTTGTTTACTAAGGAAGAAAGGAATGATACCGCTTTAGTAAATCGTAATAAAAGGGAGCTCGAAGAAATTTTCTACCGCATTATAGATCGTCAGTTGGCGTTTTCTAAAAGGCATCCCAATTCATACGTGAGCTTGGATATACTTTTCAGCAGCTCGCGCATTAACACCTATATTGAGCAAGTCGCTTTAGTGTACGATCAGCTAGCTGAAAGCCTAAAACAAACCACTCAAGGGAATGTAATCCAAGAAAGGATTTCAAAGAAGCGCCAGGTAGTTCCGGGAATGAAGGCCATTGACTTTTCTATGGTAGATAATACCGGGGAAGTAGTCAGCCTTTCTGCTTTTCATGGGAGATATGTATTGCTAGATTTTTGGGCTTCCTGGTGCATCCCGTGCCGTGAGGAGCACCCTAACCTGATCCATACTTACCAAAAGTTTAAAGATAAAGGGTTTACAATTTTAAGCGTGTCCATTGATACAGATAAAGCAAGCTGGATGAATGCGATTTCAAAGGACAACCTTTTATGGTCACAGGTCTCCGATTTAATGGGTGATAAGAGTGTTGTTTACCTAGGGTACGGCATTACCTCAATTCCATCGAATTTCCTAATTGACCCTCAAGGACAAGTGATCGCAAAAGACTTAAAGGGAGAGGCGCTAACAGCTGAACTGCTGAAGATATTTCCTGTAGAATAGGTGAAGTAGGGGTGAGGCATATATAATCTAACCAATGGGTATTGTATTGTACCAATCTGGGATACTAGCCTCTAATATCGTCTACGCCCATACCTTTGGCATAACAGGTGATGATGATTTTCTCTAAACCATCAATAATATTATGTCCTTTAGGAACTAAGACAGCGTCAAAATTCCCTTGCCGATCTCCAGGAACAACAATTTCAGCCTCTCCAAATGAAGACTTTACTGTCTTCTTATTGTGTCCGTTACGATAGTTCTCAGTAGTAGTCCGTTCATAATTGACATTATCTAAATACGCATCTAATTCTGCTTGAAGGATATGGTCTACCGCCTTTTTGTGCAT
>DXEZ01000233.1 GCA_019114715.1 Candidatus Sphingobacterium stercoripullorum
AAGCTCATTTTGCGCCACCCCCATATTTACGGTGATGTAGACGCAAAAAATGAGGAAGCTGTGAAGAAAAACTGGGAAAAGATCAAGCTTAAAGAAGGTAACAAATCGGTGCTAGCTGGCGTCCCCAATGGACTCCCTGCCCTAGTGAAGGCCTATAGGATCCAAGAGAAAGTAAAAGGTGTGGGTTTTGATTGGCCCGATAGCCAGCAGGTTTGGGATAAAGTTGAGGAGGAGCTTGGAGAGTTTAAAGAGGCCTACCTCGCTCCCACAAAAGAATCGATTAATATGCAAGAGGCCGAGGCAGAGTTTGGAGACCTTTTATTCTCCTTAGTTAATTATGGCAGGCATATTGGCATCAACCCTGAAAATGCACTAGAGCGAACCAATAAAAAGTTCATTGGGCGCTTTAAGTTTATGGAGGAGAAAGCCAAGCAAGCAAATGAGCAACTCGGAGATTTAAACCTCGAGCAACTCGATAGCTACTGGAATGAAGCAAAAAGAGAAAACAGAACGGAAAAGTAATTTTTATTCTTTATTTTCGCACATATGGAAACAGTCGTTAGCGGTATCAGAAGTACCGGAAAATTACATTTAGGAAATTATTATGGAGCGCTGTCTAACTTTGTTAAAATGCAGGACAGCTATAACTGCTTCTTTTTCATAGCCGATTGGCACTCATTAACCACGCATCCAACGCCAGAGAATCTTCAGTCTACCGTCAAACAGGTGGTCATAGAATACTTAGCTGCAGGTATTGATCCGGAAAAATCGTGTATCTACGTACAATCCGATGTACCTGAAGTTTCAGAACTCTACCTGTACATGAATATGAATGCTTATTTAGGTGAGCTGGAGCGGGCTGCTGCATTCAAAGACAAAGTCAGGGCAAACCCAGACAATGTAAATGCGGGACTACTAACCTATCCAGTCCTGATGGCCTGCGATATACTGCTGCATCACGCCACAAAAGTACCGGTTGGCAAAGACCAAGAGCAGCATATAGAAATGACCCGGACCTTTGGTAATAGGTTTAACCGCCTTTATAGTGTTGATTACTTTAAAGAACCTTTTGCTTTCTCCTCTTCGGAAAAGCTTGTGAAGATCCCTTCATTAGATGGTAGTGGAAAGATGGGGAAATCCAACGGCGATGCAGCCTGTGTTTACCTATCGGATTCAGAAGAAGTAATCCGCAAGAAGGTCATGCGCGCAAAAACAGATTCCGGCCCTGAGACTCCCAATCAAGAGAAGCCTGAGGCGATCGAAAACTTATTTGATCTCATGCGCATTGTATCAACAGCAGATACAGTGGACCACTTCGATAGCTTATACAACAAGTGTGAAATCCGCTACGGCGATTTCAAAAAGCAACTAGCAGAAGATATCATTATAGCAACAAAAGATATCAGAGAGCGCATCAAAGAGGTGTCAGCGGATGAAGAATATGTACAAAAAGCATTAAAGTTAGGAGCTGAAAAAGCCAGAGAGAGTGCTCAAAAGACTATTCGTGAGGTAAGGGAAATTATTGGTTTAAAAAGATTGTACTAAATAAGATGCATATAGCAATAGTTGGAAATATTGGAGCAGGAAAAACCACTCTAACGGAGCTCTTAGCGAAACACTTAAATTTTGAGCCTCAGTATGAAGCAGTAGAAAACAACCCCTATTTGGAGGATTTCTACAACGACATGAAGAGATGGTCCTTTAACCTGCAGATTTATTTTTTAAATAGTAGATTCAGGCATATCGTTGATCTCCAAGAGCGCAAGATCAACATGATTCAAGACCGTACGATATACGAGGATGCTTACATCTTTGCGGAGAACCTATACGACATGGGACTCATGAGCAAAAGGGACTTTGAAAACTACATCAATATCTTCCAAAGTATCGTACACTACATCAAGCCACCTGATTTATTGATTTACCTAAGGGCATCTGTACCGACACTCGTAAAAAACATACAAAACAGAGGCAGGGATTACGAATCGGGCATCCGCCTAGATTATTTATCCAAGCTCAATGAAAAGTATGAGAAGTGGATCAACGGCTATAGGGAAGGTAAGCTCCTGGTATTAGATAAGGACCGCCTGGACTTCACGCAGAACCCGGATGATTTGGGATACATTATTCAAAAAATAGAAGCAGAACTTTACGGGCTATTTTAAAATAGACACACATGCAAAAGATCATAGGAATTATCCCTGCAAGATACGGCTCAAGTAGATTTCCTGGTAAACCACTAATAGACATTGGTGGGAAAACCATGATTGAAAGAGTCTATTTACAGACCAAACATGCTAGAAACCTATCTGAGGTAATAGTTGCTACGGATGATCAGCGCATTTATGATGCGGTGAAATCTTTTGCGGGAAATGTTGTCTTGACTGATAGCGCGCACCACTCCGGTACAGACCGATGTGCAGAGGTATTATCAAAAGTACAGAGGTTTGACATTGCGATCAATATCCAGGGCGATGAACCATTTATCGACCCCCTGCAGATTGACCTGCTGTGCGATTGTTTTGTAAATGAGCAAACAGACATTGCTACGTTAATCCGCCCAATCCAAG
>DXEZ01000234.1 GCA_019114715.1 Candidatus Sphingobacterium stercoripullorum
TTTCAACCAATTAGTTCCGGATTTCATTATCTTTATGAGGCTAACTAGAGGATGAAGAAGACAAAGCGTTTAATTATAGGGTGGATTTAAATAGGGCTGATGTTGCTACTTAGCCGATTATTAATAGAAAAATCATGTAATAGATAGGAACAATGAGAAATATCCTTTTTACTTGGCTGATTTGTTTACTCTCGTTGAGTGTTAACGGAAATTCATTTACCATTAAGGGGGAGGTTGATGGGCTGATGGTGGGTGACACCCTTTCTTTCGAGCGGATTGGCTTACCAGGATTTGAGCTTGAATTCGCATTCGATGCCGTTGTAGAACAACCCAATACATTTACATATAAGGGTTCCCACGGGGAGGTAGGGTTCTATATGATGACCTATAAGCCTAGCTCTGGAACTGTGGTTTCTAGTGATAAACGAGGGCTCCTTTTACTTATAAAAGGAGGAACTACACATTTAATTGGCTCTACAAATTCTATTTATTACTGCCAGCTGAAAGGGGGCCTTTATGAGAATGAAATGCTTCAGCAAGTGCTGGATCTTGAAAACACCCTTGGTAAAAAAAGAAGTGAACTGTTGCGGTTGATGGACGAGGCGAGAGGCCAGGGAGACCAGGAGAAAGCAAAGGAGTATGGCGATAAATTTAACTCATTCCATTCGGATAATAGAGAGGAAATACAGAGATTGTCTTTGCTGAAAAAGGAGTTTTATAAAAGCTTCCCATCTTCTGAGCACACCCTTGTAGATGCCCTTCAGGATGTTGATTCTGCACCGTTTGAGGTCTCACTATCAAAATACGAGAAAATGAATAGTGAGGCTCAAAATAGTTTTTTCGGTCAGGTCCTTAAGCAAGAGATAGACAAGATTGCTGTTTTGCTACCGGGCAATATGGCGCCAGATTTTCATTTGACTTCCCTAGACGAAAAAGAAATAACCTTGGCAGATTGTGCGGGTTCGTATGTGTTGATTTACCACTGGGGGCTTTGCCCAGGGTCGTTTACTATTGAAAAGCAGGTGGTTGATTTGTACAATACGTATAAAGATCATTTGATAGTTATTGGAATCACCGATAAGATGGAAGAGATACAAGGTTTTTACGAATCAATCGGTCCGGGAGATAAATTTGGTGATTTGGAATTGAAGCCTACTTTAGCCAGTATGCTGAACCACCCGTGGTTTGATGCAGAAAAATCTGGAGATAATAGCCGTGTTGATACCGATTATGCTTTTGCTGGTTTACCCTACTTTATTTTTATTTCGCCGGACGGGAAAATTATTGCTCGTGACTTTCATGCTGCTTTTAATAAAGCAAAAAATACCATGGAGATAGAGTTTGGTAAAAGATAAAATGAAAGCCTAATTAATGGTAATGAGATGGTAACTTTAAGGAGCTTCAACTTAGGTCAAAGCTTGAGAGGTGAATTTCTATGCTTTTATGCTGTTGCTAGGTGCGTATTACAAGGGTAATAATTAGTTTAGTAAAAAAAATAGCATATATTTAATTTTTATTAACTTATCTCAAACTCTTATACCATATTAAAATAAAATAATGCCTCATGGTATTGAAATAGAAAACCTTTATAAGCTGCAAAACGGTAGTGAAGCGGCATTGGGTTACTTTATTGAAAAATATACCGATCCCTTGCTTTTTTATGCTTATAAATTTATTAGTGATAAGGAGGCTTCTGAAGAGATTGTTTCCGAAGCATTTTGTAAGCTGTGGAATGGTAGGGAGAAGGCTGTTTCTGTAGGCTCAGTCCGATCCTTTTTATATACTGTAACTAGGAATGCATGCTTTGATTTCCTGGGTACTTTCCATAAGAAGACCTTTTTCAATGCCGAAGAATCCTTTTTAGATACTGCCAGTGGGTATCACGATATCCATGCCGATATTGTATATACTGAGCTGATTGAAGTTTTAGTAAAAGAGTTGGAGAAATTGCCCAAGCAGTAGGCTGAGGTGTTTAGGCTTTCGTACCTTGAGGGACTCAATACCCAGGAGATTTGCGAGCGACTAGGAACCAGCGCCTCTAGCGTGTATGCGGCACGCTCCAAAGCCCTATCTTCGCTGAAAGGGTTTTTCAAAGATCAAGATATTTGTGTGTATACGCTGCTACTACTTTTCTTCGGCTCTTAGCATCTAACAGCTAATCTTACTAACTATTAAACATGTCTAGGGTCAGATTTTAAAGGCATTAGGGCACAGCGGTGCACCTCAATAGTGGGGTAGCCGTAATCGACAACACATTTCCCTTCTATTAAATAAAGCCCTTTCCCTTTTAAAGGATGGCGCGCTAAGCTTTGCGGAAAATGAACGGTATCTATAAACTTGCCGTTCACATCTAAAAATGTTCCGAACTTCATGATGGCCTTGTGTTTGGTATAGACCGTCTTCCAGGTGACTAGATGTCCAACTACGCGTACAATGCGGCCGTTGTAGCTGGCTAAGTTTTCTGCAGAAACATCGCCTCTATAGTCCGATTTTGCTAGCGTAAATAAGCTGCTAGAAACTGGGAAGCCTATTAACTCCACCTCATCGTATAGGTCCTCTATGATTGTCGTGCTTAATGGAGG
>DXEZ01000026.1 GCA_019114715.1 Candidatus Sphingobacterium stercoripullorum
CAAGTTGGATTTTAAACTTAAAAGTGATGAAAAATAAAATATCAAAACATATATACTGGGGAGTAGCCTTTACTTTAGCTATATCGGGATCTTTGACTAGCTGTACGAACTTGGATGAAAATGTTTATTCAGAAGTAAAGGAAGAAAACTTCTACAGCAATAAAAGAGAAATTATGCAAGCGGCCCTTAGACCGTACACCCATATGCAAGCCTGGTTAGCACCAACGGGGCAGAATGGACATTATTACCATTCGGAGCTCAGTGCTGATCAAATTGCTTGGCCACAAAAGGGGCGCCACGGATACGACGGTGGTGATCATATCCGGCTGCATTACCATACATGGACAGAAAATGAAAACCGGCTGCGGAATGCCTGGGAGTTGTTATGGAGTGGTGTAGGCTATGTTAATAATGCCATTGGAGATATTGAACAAATTGATGCTAATGCCATCAACGACATAACCGAAGAAGAATTAGCACAGATACTAGCACAGCTGAAGGTGCTAAGAGCATTTCATTACCTTAAAATAATGGATTTATGGGGGAATGTCCCGATCGCTACAGCTGTGGCTGAGCCGCAAAATCCGGAAACGAGGTCCAGAAAAGAAGTGTTCGAATTTGTGGAGACCGAGTTGAATGAATACGTTCCATTGTTACCGGTGATTTCTAAGGAGGCAATTGGTCAGGCCAATAAAGCGGCAGGTTTTGCTATGCTGGCTGAGCTGTATTTGAATGCCGAAAAATGGACGGGAGAAGCGAGATGGGATGAATGTATTGCCGCTTGTGATAAAATAATCAACGGTGAAGGAGGAGGAATTGGTGGAGTTCCTGCTTTAGCCGAAGATATAAACTCAATCTTTGCAAATGACAACAGTGAGCACCCTGAATCTCTTTTTCAATTTCAATATAGCCGTAAGGCCGGTATGACCTTTGATTGGGGAGGCTTTTACATGGGCTATGACAACATGAAAGATGTGCTAAATGTGGGGTACGGTGGTTGGAATGCATTTGTGGTTATTCCTTCTGCTTTTGACGCCTTTGCAGAGAATGACCTACGTAAAAAAGACTGGTTTTTGTTTGGCCCTCAATATAAATACGGCACTACCGAGCCGGTTGTTGGTTCAGAAGAGTGGGATGGTAAACCCCTTGTTTTCGTAAACTCCATTCGTAGAGAAAGTGAAGGGGATTTAACCAGTGAGGGAAGTATGACCGAGGGAGAAGAAAATTCCGGTGCTAGATTTCATAAGTATAAGTCAGGAACATTAGAGGAAGATAATTATCAAGAAAATGATTATATCATTTACCGTCTAACTGAAATTTACTTCAACAAGGCGGAAGCTCTAATGCGTAAAAACGGTGGATTAGCTACTCAGGAAGTCGTAGAGCTGATTAATGCTTCTCGTAAAAGAGCCTTTTCTGACCAAGACTGGGAAAATGAAAAATATACTACGGCAAGCTTAACTCTTGATGAACTGCTCGCAGAAAGAGGAAGAGAGTTTATTTTCGAAGGGAAAAGGAGAACAGATTTGATTCGCTTTGATAAGTTTGTTACCACCAGTTGGTGGGATCATAAGCCTTCAAATGATCCAAATATGGAGTTGTTCCCAATACCAAGTAATCAAAGGGCAATTAATCCAAACCTGGACCAGAATCCTGGATACTAATAAAAGGAAATAAGGTCAATAAAGAGCGTGGCGTACTTGGAGGTACAGCCACGTTTTTATTGCTTGTGACTTACTCAGAGATTCTCCGTAAGGTTAATCGTAAGTTGTAGTACTGATAATCCTTAAAACCATCAAATATAGTGTTGAAATTATAAAGATCTTTTGCGGTTACCCAATTTTGTGTTAAAACTATCGTGTTTTCACCGTGTTTCATTTCCCAAAGTTGCGCATCATCCTCATTGGTTTTCTCTATAAATAAAAAATTGTCTGCTAAGATATAGCTCGTTTTTATAGCTCGAAACCGATTGTATTTTTTATTGTTTAAAAAAATATCAACGCGATTTTCTTCCATGAAATTACAAGTAACCTCGTCCATACCTGTGGAAACATTAAAGGTAACTGTTTCAATAATTTCGTAATTCATTAGACCTTGAACCTCTGCTCTATCCACATACCAAGTGCCAAGCAGGCTAGGTATCGCTTGCGGGAGGATTTCTTTTGTTTTCATGTAATTCATAGCGGGTAATTTTGGCGAGTGAATGACTATTTGTGCATAAAAGTTGTTTTAAAGCTTTGCCTGAATTCCTAAATTTATTACTCCTTTATAACCGTATCCAAAAGATAAGAAGGGAGCGATTTTTCGTCCATAAGATAAACCTATGAGGTCGACATGAAAGGCGAACTCTGTCTCCTCAGAGTTTTTAACAGCTTCTGATTTTGAGTTTATATTTATGATGCCTACACCAGCGGATGCCCCAGAGTATAAACGGAATTTCTCTTTGGACAAGTAGTTGAAACGAGCATCTGCCATAAGAGAATAATCGCTTCTTTTTAACCTTTGTTCTGAATCGGAATCTCTAAATGTACCGTTTGCATGTTCATACGTGAAAACCCCACCTACTTCAATTTTTGGTGTGACGTTGTATCTGTAACCTGCGAAAATAGCACCATTGAAATCGTGACCAAGATCATCAAGAGATCCTAGGGTGATTATATAAGATAAAAAACTTACAAAACTGTTGTGCGTAGCGACTCCATACCCAACAAATACATTGTGTTTCTCTTGGCTAAATGATTTAGAACAGAGCATTAACATTAAACATGTTATTCCAAAGAGAGTAATGGTTTTTTTCATAGCTTCTATTTTTATTTTTCTAAAAAGTGTTTTATTTTTTTCTTTTAAATAATATAGAACGGTTGATTTTTGCTTATTTGGCAAATGATTTTAGTAAAGACAAATAAATCCTCGAAAACTCCTTGTTTAAAACCATTTTTTTGTACTAATACAAGGGGCGATTCATAAAAAGCTAATTAAAAATCGATGAATTTGTTGGTTTTCCATAATAACAAAGGTACATGTGAATAAGCAGTTATTGTTACCATATTTTTTAAAATTGTTAGCATTTTTAAAAAATAGCAATGGTTACAAGTTCCTAAAATTGCAGGAACACATTTTTGTTTGCCTAAAATTTCATGAGTTTGGAGTGAGTTTTTCAGAGGTATAACCACTTAAATCAGTTGCCTAGCTCATAATTAGGGATAAATCTGTGCCTGACATCCCAATATACAAAAATAAGCTGCCTTACTGTAGTTTTTGTTGGGTAAATATTCGCTTTTATTTTTTGTGCATATCTCCTTAGAGAGAAATTTTTCAATAATCCTTTTGTAAGATTTTAATAATCAAGATGCAGCTTTATGCAAATAATACCGCGGAGTAGTGGCAAAGTTTATAGATTACACCAATTTGTTTTTGATTTTTTAATTCTTTTATGGAGGGTTGTAACAGGTTCAGTGCTTGGGTGTTCGCCTGAGTTTTTTAATTGTCCCCTTTTTGTCCCCCTGCAAGTTTGCGCTCGGGTTTGATTAAGCGTTATGTTTATTGGAATTATGAAGATGTTGAATAAATTGAAGATAAATTATGAAATCGAAAGTCATTATTGAAGAGCTTTTGACGTCTCCCAGAGATAAATACAAAAGCTCTAGGTCAAAACCAATCATTCATTTTGAAACACCTGTATTAGGTAGGGGCGTACTGGGAGTCTTTAGGCCAATTGAAGAGGTGAAACTATTATACATGAATTGTTCTCCGACGCAACCTGCTGAGATCGTTCAATATTTTGAACAAACTAGCCACGTTTCTATAAATTATTATTTAAGAGCGGATAGGGGTGTGTTAGCCTATTCTGGATTAAATCTGGAACAGAATGTCCAAGCAGGATCTATTATGGCTGAATATCGGGAGTCTAAAACAAGAAGTATCCACTTGAAGGAGAATGGTAATTACGAATGGGCACAATTGCTGCTGCCTAAAAAGCTATACTATCAATACCTCCATACGCTGTGTAAAGATTACGAAAACAAGGAACTCTCTAAGATCGAAAAGTTATTTTTTGGCATGGGTACAAATGGGCAACTCATTAAGTTTGATAGCCGTGAAGAACAGTTGTTAAAAGAGATGTTCCATTGCAACCTGTCTGAAGGTAACCTTAAACGTAAGTTCATGAAACTTAAGTTAGAGGAGCTTCTAATCTACTTTTTTCATCGGGTTTTAGAATTCCAAAGAGGAAATTCTCTAGAAATGAGTCTATTAAGTGCCGACGAACATCAAGAGTTGATGGTCGTGAAGAATTATTTGGATTTTAATTTATATGAGCCATTAAACTACTCGGAAATATTCAATTTATGCAAAAGCAGTCCTCATAAAGTTAAATGTAACTTTAAATATTTATTTGGAGTTACCATCCGAGAATATCACTATAAAAAAAGGATGGATAATATTTTAAATAGACTTGTTAATCAAGAGGAAACCTCTATTAAGTCAGTAGCATTTGAGGCAGGGTATAGTACGGTGCAAGCTTTCTCCAGAGCCTTTTATAAAGAGTTTGGCGTGAGGCCTTCTTTAGTTGCAAGGAAGGCTAGGGGTACTTATTCTCTTT
>DXEZ01000235.1 GCA_019114715.1 Candidatus Sphingobacterium stercoripullorum
CACAAAAAAAGAAGAGATATTTATAAAGAAAGAAGAGGAAGAAAAAATAGAAGATCCCTCTGTAAATAATGTTGATATGATTAGACTTGATCCGCTATTTGAAGATTCTGCCCGTTTGGTTGTGATTCACCAGCAAGGTTCTACTTCATTAATTCAGCGTAAATTTGCTATAGGTTATAATCGAGCAGGGCGTATTATGGACCAACTTGAATGTGCTGGAATTGTAGGAGAAACAAGTGGAATTAAAGCGAGAGAGGTCTTATGTAAAGACGAAGGTGAACTCGAATATAGACTAAACCATTTGGAAAAATCTCGTTTTGAAACACTTAAACAAAAGCAGGAAAAAGAATTTAAAGAAATAGCTCAACAAGAAGTTCTGAATGAAAATTCAAGATTGATTAAATTAGGCATAGATTTAGAAAAGGAAGGTATGATAAATGAAGCTATAGCTGTATATGAAAAAGCTATTATACCACAACTTCCAGCAACACATCCATATGATAGATTAATGATTCTTTATCGGAAAAAGAAAGATTATGATAATGAAATCAGAATCATTAAGATAGCCATAAGTGTATTTATGAAAGAAAATGAGCGCAGAGCCGGAAGGGCAATCGAAGATGATTCGTCGTTATACAATCAAGTGATGCAGGCTCTTGAAACTAATGAAAACATTAGATATGAAGACGGGAAATGGGCTTTCGTTCAATATGACGTAATGGAGTATATTACAAGATTAGAAAAGGCTAAAAGGCTATTAGAAAAATCCAAGAATTAAAGAACAAACTAAATATATAAGATTATGAAGAAGATTCTATTTACCATAATAGGCTTGTCAGCACTATTCTGTATGAGTTCCTGCGATGAAGCTGTTTATAAAGGGAGGAAAGTGTATAAAGCATATTTCGATTATACCTTAAAAGACCCTGAATCTTTCAAGGTGTACAGCGAAAAATACACAAAGGATGGAGATTTCACAGTAAATTGGGAACTGGATTATGGGGCTAAAAACTCTCTCGGTGGAATGGTGAGGGAGAAGGCTACGTTTACAACTGTCGGTACTTCGATATTTATAGACGGAAGTAGTTACAGGCTTGATGAATTGAAATGATTTGAAAATTGTTTTAGCAATAACAACTAAAGAACATGATTGGAATCCGGGAAGAGTTAAAAAACAACATAAGCCGGGGATTACGCCCGGCTTTAACATGAAAATCTCCTTTGTTTCAACATTGTTTCAACATCAAACGAAAACGAAAAATATAAATAGGTGACAAACAGCAGATTAAGAAGTAGAAAAAATTAGCCAGATGAGCTAATACCCCGCGAAATAATAACGATGCAAAGATACATAGAAAATCAATACTACAAAGCTTTTGAGAAAGTTTTTTTCATGTGAACAAAAAATTTTATTTATCACTTTTGCATCAAAGAGTTACTGTTGCGTAAAATTGTTAACCAATAGTTGACCAAGTTTAATAGCACATAATAAGCAAATAGCCCCGACTTATCACAAGTCAGGGCTACCTAAATTTATAAATTTAAAGTTTTTATGAAAAATCATTGTTGTATCAATGCCTGTACACCATCGGCACAACAATAATCACAATAGTTACATAAACACACGTTCTAACTTAATTGTTCAAACAACATAAATTCTTTTTCCTTTTATGTTTTCCATATTACACAAAGGACAAAGGGAAAAACATTCAATGGATCTGCTACTCAATCACCGGAAACAGAGAAGAACCAAAGGAATCTAACAAGACTTCAATGGCAAATATATTATAGACAAAAAATCACTATAAATTTATGTAACTAACCTCTGTTTATACAGAAGACTTCATTGGTGAGTTTACGATGTATTCAGCTAATGAATAACAACTATATGTCAAAAATGTACAGAATGGAAAGAAAAATTATACTGAAGCATCTTATAAAAAAGAATCATCGCTCAATCGGATGAAACCTGACATTATCCATATCAGCCCGGCAAAAAGCATGAAGGGAGAAATATACCGGAAATTCCTAGAAGAGAAAGAAATATTTATGTCCGCCAATAACGAACTCACCATAAATATAATCAAGGGTTGTATTTGACAACTCTGTGATTGACTAGGCAAAAAGAGGTGTAAAAGTTGTCTTAAACCTCCTCTATCGGCTTGGACCAAACTTCCTCTTTCGTTTCTTTACACATTACGGAAATAGTTCCTCCAACAAAATCCTTCACATATCCTTTGCGTTCAGCCAACATATCTTCAGCCATTCTAATAGCCTTAGCCTTATCCTTCAATGAAAATCCTTTATTAGCAAAATCAGTACCTTCTTTAAAATATATATCATAAGTTTCCATGGTATCATCTTTTTTAAATTCGAGTGGCAAAGATAAAATCTACAATTATTATGTACAAGAGATTTCTTAATTATTTTTCGAATATCGTCAAGAAACAATTTAACTAAAAAAAATCCCGACTTATCACAAGCCGGGAATTCATGTAAAAGCACTATTATAAATATACTAACTATTTCAAAATTTTACCATCTTCACCTAAGAACAATGTCTGTTCATGAGCATCACTTGTTAACACATTAATTTTATAAATACGGCTTCCATCAATGCCATAGGTCATAAAAGCCTGCTTTATCATAGCACCTTCCAGTGCAAGCCTGTCCATCACAGCTTCCGGCAAATCATTCATATAGATTTCTGAAAAAACCAATTTCTTAGATTGTTGAGGCTTTTCCACTACCGGAACCTCTACCGGAGCCGCTTGAGCAAAAGAAACAGACACGCCTAAAGTCATTACTAATACCAATGTTACTAATACCTTTTTCATAATTATTTTGTTTTTTATTCATTTTTACCGATAGCAATAAAACAAGAAACGTGCCATAAATCTGCGTTTCTCAATACTTCATTAAAAATCAAGCATATACATATTTACATATCCATTTTTAGAAGTGTAGATACCTGTTGACAACACTACAAAAGTGTGGAAAAAGTCCACAAAATCAGATTTTATACCGGCGAACAAAAAGTATAACCAAGCTGTTTTATCAACCTCATCAAAACATTTAAATGACCATGAAGAAAAGATACTATTCTATATGTGTGATATTATGGGTACTGATCACCACCTTGTCTGCTACCTCTCCCACTACATTTCATATAGCACTGAAAAAGATATATCCGCATGCCATGAACGTAAGTTGGAGCCAACAAGGGAATTATTATGTAGCCTCTTTTACTCAAAATGGTTTTGAAAAAAAAGTATGGATGAACGGTAATGCCCAATGGGTGATGACTAATACCAATTTACAAACTACAGATCAACTGGCACCTAATGTATATAATGATTTTACATTGAGTCCATACGCCATGTGGACTGCCACCAATGTAAATCTCATAGAATTTCCTAAACGAACCACTCTGTACGTAATTACTGTTAACCTAAACAATTCGTCGGCCACCAAACAATTATTCTACACTCTGAATGGCAGGCTAGTGCAAACACGAGACGTAAGTTATATCAATCCTACATTATCCCCCGGAATTTTTAATTTCTAATAGCCATGACACTAAACATTTCACCCCGGTTATTTGTTATTATATACATAAAATAACAAATACCATTATGACTGAACAGATAACCAACATTCCCGACAAAGGAAATAAAAAAAGAATAGTCATTGTCGGAGGAGGATTTGGCGGGTTAAAGATTGCACGCAAACTGAAAAGACAACACTACCAAGTTGTGTTATTGGATAAAAACAACTACCATCTTTTCCAGCCGTTACTTTACCAAGTAGCCACATCAGGCATCGAGCCCAGTGCTATTTCATTCCCATTCCGCAAGATATTCAAAGGATACAAAGACTTTCATATCCGCATATGTGAAGTACAACAAGTACATCCTGAAGAACAACAAGTCACCACTTCCATCGGCAGTCTAAGCTACGACTATCTGATTATATCTACCGGATGCTATACCAATTATTTCGGCAACAACGAAATAGCTAAACGCACCATGTCCCTCAAGACCACAGCAGAAGCCTTGCATAATCGTAACCAAGTACTTGAAAGCTTTGAAAAAGCATTGAACACTAATGACTCCCAAAAGCGGGAGCAACTGATGACCTTCATTATAGTCGGCGCAGGAGCAACTGGTATTGAACTGGCAGGGGCACTAGCCGAAATGCGTAAATTCATCCTTCCGCACGATTATCCCGATCTAGACACCAGTACGATGAGAATCATATTAATAGATGGTGGTCCACGCTTGCTTTCCGCCTTCTCCCCCCAATCTTCCGAAGAAGTAAAAAAATACCTCACTCATTTGGGAGTAGAAATATTATTGAACCAACAAGTAAAAAATTACGAGAATAATATGTTAGTACTGGATGACGGGAATTTTATAGAATCAGCCAACGTTTACTGGGTAGCAGGCGTAAAAGCAAACAGTCTAGCAGGCCTTCCTGCCGAATGCTATGGTCCAGGCAACCGTTTGAGAGTGAATGAACACAATCAGATACAAGACTTTAAAAATATATTTGCTATAGGTGACACCGCACTAATGATTTCAGAAGAGTATCCTAAAGGACATCCGCAAGTTGTACAGCCTGCCATACAGCAAGCCATGAACTTAATAAAGAATCTGAGAAATATCGAAAAGGGCCAGCCGCTCATCCCTTTTAAATATTATAATAAAGGGTCTATGGCAACCATCGGGAGAAATAATGCAGTGGTAGAATTGCAAAAGATACGTTTCAGTGGATTTCCCGCATGGGCAGTATGGCTATTTATACACTTGATGAGCATAGTGGGGGTAAAAAACCGTTTATTTATTTTTATAGATTGGATGTGGAGTTATTTCACCTACGACCCATCCCTGCGACTTATCATCAAACCACAGCCTTCTAAAGAAGAGACAGAAAATAAAAGCAACGATAAATAAAGCTTCTTTATCGAGAAATCCCATAATTATAGAAACAATTTTCGAACTTGCCCGACTATCATTGAAACAAAGAGTATATCATGGTATCGGGCAAGGTTAACTCTTATTCTGGCAATTATAGCAACTATACTCCTTCATAGGACACGTCAACAATTGGCAAACGATTATAAACTAGCATTTTAAAGTAAAGGGATGAAAGGATCTACATTTTCAGGACGTTAAATTAATGTAAAAAACTGTTTCATTTCCCATCCCCCTTACCTCATTTTACTACTTTTGCGCACACTCAGCCTATAAATGTGCAAAAGTTATCATGGAACTAGAACAGAGTTTTATTGCTCTTATCGAGCAAAGTATAAAAACAAATTGGTATTTAAACGCTCTTACAGACTATAAAGGCATCACATTGCAATACAGAGATGTGGCCCGTAAAATAGAGAAAATACATATCTTGCTGGAAAATGCCGGCATTGAAAAGGGAGATAAAATAGCCATTTGCGGGCGTAATAGCGCTCATTGGGCAGTAACTTACCTTGCCGTCATCACCTATGGTGCCGTAGTTGTACCTATTCTACATGAATTCAAAGCCGACCA
>DXEZ01000236.1 GCA_019114715.1 Candidatus Sphingobacterium stercoripullorum
GAAAACATAGTGGCTAGGATCAGACAAATCGGTAAGAATTTTTTATTCATTACTGTTTGTATTTGTTTATACTGTTTTAATTGTTAAAGGACAAAGTTAACATTATTTGCCTATTAAAAAGCAACTTAATACAACAACTCTCATGGTGGAGTTTCATAAAAGATAGAATTTTTCTAAAAACTCCCCTTATAAAACCTATTAAGTTTTGGAAAGAATAGAAACCAAACACCCAAAAACTCATCATAGTTTCATATTTTAGCTAAATGCATAAAGACACACCTACAATTTTGGTCGTCAACGATGACGGTATCACTGCTCCAGGCATTAAAGTGCTTATTGAGGAAATGAAAAAATTAGGGCGAGTAGTGGTGGTTGCACCCGATAGCCCTCAATCTGGAATGGGGCATGCTATTACCATAGGAAAACCAATTCGTCTTGATCGAGTTGATTTATATCCCGGAGTTGAAATGTATAAGTGTTCAGGAACACCTGTAGACTGCGTTAAATTAGCGGTTAACCGCGTTTTCAAAGGAGAGCATCCAGACCTTTGTGTTTCGGGAATAAACCACGGACTCAATCATTCCGTAAATGTCCTGTATTCAGGGACCATGTCGGCAGCTGTAGAAGGAGCAATTGAAGGGATCCCCTCTATAGGATTTTCCTTGGATGATTTTTCAGAAGACGCTAATTTTGAACCTGCACGGCCCTATGTTAAAAGTATTGCACAACAAGTGCTTAACAACGGACTTCCAACGAGCACGCTATTGAATGTGAACTTTCCAAATACACAAGAATTACAAGGTGTAAAAATATGCAGACAGGCGGGCGCTAGATGGATAGAGGAGTTTGATCATAGAATAGATCCTCGTGGAAGGGAATATTTCTGGTTAACAGGACAATTTAAACTAGAAGATAGGGGAGAAGATACAGACTCCTATGCACTTAGCAATGGTTTTGTATCCATTGTGCCGACACAGTTCGATATGACCGACCACAGGTTTATTCCAGAAATAAACTCATGGAGTTTTGATTCCGAAGAATAAAAATATGACTAAAAAATCAGCTTTAGGCTTTTGTTTAGGCCTTGTATTACCAATATCTGCACTGTACCTTGAAAAGGTATTAGTTTTGGACATGGTCAGTTCCTCCAAACAGCCATTTATATGGATACTAATTGCTACTTCCATTAACTTATTAGTGGCCCGTCTGCTTTATAACACTAAGCACCAAGGGTACGTTAAAGGAATAATCGTAAGCACCGTTCTGTCTTTACTAATCATTCTATTTATTCAAAAAAATCAATTAGAACAACTACTGTTTATCCGCTAACATCATGAAACTAAAACTCGCATTTTCACCCTGCCCAAACGATACGTTTATATTTGATGCGCTCATTCATTCAAAAATTGACACTAGAGGCTATCAATTCGAAGTATTATATGAAGATGTTGAAAACTTAAATAAAGGCGTTTTTGATGAACAGTATGATATTAGCAAGCTAAGTTACCATGCTTATGCGTACGCAAGGAATAATTACCAACTTTTAAACTCTGGAAGTGCATTAGGCTTCGGAGTAGGTCCATTAATCATATGTAAAGATCCTAGCTTAATCGATAAGATTAACGAAAACACTATAGATTTAAAGTCTTTAAAGGTTGCCATACCTGGAGTTTATACTACTGCTAATTTTTTATTAGGGATTGCTTACCCAGCTATTACAAATAAAGTAACCATGCTATTCTCTAGCATAGAAGAAGCCGTCGTACAGGGGGAGGTTGACTTAGGATTAATAATACACGAAAATCGTTTCACATATTCAGATAAAGGACTATTTAAAGTGGAGGATCTTGGTGAGTATTGGGAAAGAACTACTCAACATCCGATTCCTCTTGGTGGAATTGCCGTCAAACGAAGCTTACCTGATGGAGTAAAGAAGGATATAAATGAATTAATTAAAGAAAGTATTGAATATGCTTTTAAAAACCCATATTCTTCAAAAAGCTTTATTAAATCACTTTCTCAGGAAATGGATGATGAGGTGATAAAACAACATATAGATCTATATGTTAATAAATTCTCAATTGATTTAGGCTCAGTTGGAAAAGAAGCAATCATGTTTTTAATGAATAAGGCGATAGAGCTTGAGCTTATCCCACAGATTGATGAGGATTTATTTTTAAATTCTATTCGCTAACTTCTTTGACCCTACCTGCATTAGTTCCAAATCGAACTAAATTTTTCGATATTTTAAGTTGAATTAAGGCATAAAGCCCGATTATGCAATCATCATTTAAGTTTCGGAAAATAACTATAAAAAAATAAACAAAAGAGGTGATTGATACGATCTATCAATCACCTCTTTTGTCATTTTATAAAAGTGCTAACTAAGCTAGATATTTAAGCTGGGTTTTGATCTGCACTACTTAATGCTTTATTAGCATTTATTTCATCTTGTGGAATTCTAAATAAGAACTTGGAAGATCCCGGTTCTAAAGTTAAAGTCCCTGCATCTAAATTCATTGCTGGATCTCCAGGAACTAAATCACTCCCGCTGTGGTTCCCATCTCCAGTAGCTCTATTCAGTCCTTTTCCTAATCTCTTAATATCAAAAAGACTAACGCCTTCACCCCAAAGTTCAATTCTACGTTGTAATAGGATCTCGTCAAGAAGTGAATCACCTGATAATCCTTGTGCTGAATATTCAGTATCGCGAATCTTAACTAAATTATCTAATAAGTCATTCGCACCTGATTTACCTTGCCTAGCAATAGCTTCGGCTTCAATTAAATACATCTCAGCCGCACGCATCAGTAGATAGTCGGAATCCCAATTTCCAGGTGTTCTCAAAACAAATTTAACTTGATTATATGGCGGTAAATCTTGTGATAAGCCTTCTTGATCTGGTGATAAAAAATTCTGCCTTCTAATGTCGTTTTCGCCAATCTGGTCATAGAGGGCCTTAGTAATTTTCTTTTGCGTCCCTAAAGTGGCATAACCACCAGAGGCTGCATCCATATGGGAATAAAAAGATGCAAATATAGTAGCTTGTTCCACATTTACTTCAAGTCCCCAAATCCACTCTCCATTAGAAATAGTATTGAACCCATCCTGTGTATAAGTAGCATTATTCATTAAAGATAGTCCTTGACGCGCCAAATTAGCATATTTTTCTGCTGTAGCCCAATCTTCCATAATTAACGCTACTCTAGCTCTTATACCTTGGACCGTTTGCTTATTAATATGAGACTTATGCCTCCTAACAGCACCATCCAAGAGCGTTTCCGCCTCTTCTAAGTCCGAAATAATCAGATCATAAACTGCTTGAACAGTACCCCGATCATGACCTTCAGAAGTAGGTTCAGTATAAAGAGGAACTCCTGGTGCGCTTTCATTACCTTTATAAGAATGTTGGAAAAAATTCACTAAATAATAGTAAGAGTTTGCGCGTATAGCCAACGCTTGCCCTCTAATATTCTTTTTATCCTCATCTGATCCTTGGGCTTCATCGATTTGATCAATAATTCGGTTTGCATTATTAATCAAACGGTAATATTGAAACCAAATTCTATCAGATCTTGAATCTGGAGATGGACTAGATCTAGCCGTGTACTTATATTCACTATTAAACCATCCGTATCCATCTTTATGCACCACCATATCTTCACCCATTAAATCTGCTGTTAAATCTGCAGATTTCTGGCCAAAATTTCCATGATTGGTTAAACTTAAGTACATAGCCCTATATGTACCATCCAGAGCTACATATGCACCTTCAGTTGTCTCAAAAACAGTTTCTCCAGAAACATCATCTGTGGGGTTAGTTTCTAAATAGTCTTTTTTACATGCAGTAAAAGCAAGGAGAAACCCTGAAAGGACTGCAATAAACGTATATTTTAAATTTTTTATAGTCATAATTCTCTTTTATTGAATACCAACACTAAGACCAAAAGTAAATGTTCTTACAGCAGGATATGTGAAATCTGCGGTACCTGTAAATGATCTTTGAGGATCCATTCCTTTTCTTTTCGAGAAAAAGTGAACGTTATCAATTGACCCAAAAATTCTAGCATTTTTAAGTCCTATCTTCGATACTACATCATTAGGAAGATTGTAGCCTAGTGAGATGTTTCTAATATTTAAATAAGAAGCATCAAATAGCCCTCTAGTAGAGGCTCCTTGCTGTTCAGTAATATCATTTTGAATTTTCGGAACATCAGTAATATCTCCTGGCTTCTGCCATCTATCTAGGATGTCTGCATGCCAATGCGACCCGTAAGTACCAGGGTGCATCAAACTTAAGTAATTAGAATCATAGAACTTGCCTCCTAATTGGAAAGTAAGAAGGAATGAAAGGTCAACATTTTTAAACCTAAAATAATTTTGAAGTCCGCCATTCAAATCAGGAATAGCTGAGCCTTGAAAGTAATAATCACCTTCAGTAATATTTCCTGTGGTTTCACGACCTGTAACATTACCTTCCTCATCCGTCACATCTTTATAGAACAAAGCTCTTCCTGTTTCAGTATCGACACCTGCATATTCTCTTAACCAGAATTGATAGATATCCTTTCCTTCAACTAATTTTTTAGACCCAGATATTATTCCATCTTCTCTATTTTCCTCTGCAAGCTCTGTGATTTTATTAGTGAAATGAGAAAGATTCAAATCTATTCTCCAGTCGAAATCGTCTTTTATGACTGCATTATAGCCGATTTGGAAATCTATCCCTCGGTTATACATGGTCCCAATATTTTTATTGATGAATGTAATTCCAGTAGACATTGGTAGAGGAACTTGGAATAGTAAGTTCGACGATTGCCTATTGTACCAATCAATACTACCTTGAATTCTATTATTAAGGAAAGCGAAATCTAGCCCAATGTTGGTTTGTGAGTTTTTCTCCCAAGCTAATTCTTGATTAGGTAGACTAGAAATTATCGCTCCCGGACTATTAACGTTATTATTACCTAGAGCATATAAAGATTGCCAAGCGTAATAATTTGGAGTTCCATCAGAAAAGATCAAGGATTCGTTTCCAGTTTCACCGTAACTTGCTTTTAACTTCAACTCATTTATCCATTGAGAATCTTGTAAGAATTCTTCTTGAGAAAGTCGCCACGCACCTCCAACCGAATAAAAGCTTCCCCATCTCGCATCTTTATGAAATCTAGAGGTACCATCTCTTCTCAATGACGCAGAAAACAAATATTTATCCTGATAATCATACATCAGTCTTGAAAAAAATGACTCTATTCTATGATTATGCTTATAAGATGTTGAACCTTCCGCAGTTGCAGCTGGTGCTAACTCTGAAGTGCCAGGAAAAGGAAACCCACTTCTAGCTGCCTCTAAATAATCACTACTAAATCTATAATTCTCATGACCAACAAGAATATTTAAGTAATTGTCTTCATCCAGTTGTCTTTCCCAAGTCAAGGTTTGATTAAACGTAAAAGAAAGTTGTCTATCATTAATCTTATAGGACCTACCTTTAACATTATCAGCATCTCCATAAAGAGAATTTTGGAAATCTGTACGATAGTTATTATAGTATGTTCCACCAACAGAAGTCCTAAAAGTAAATTCTTCTAAAAACTTTGCTTCTAAGTAAGTATTTGCATTTATATTTCCTGATAAACGACTTCTTTCATCAAGTGCTAAAGAACCTAAAAGATTTGAGTTCCCAGCATATGGTCTTGTTCCGTACTGAGAAGGAACTCCCCAATCTAGCATATCTTCACCAGTTACTGGATCAACCACCTTATTTCCTTGTTCGTCTCTAAACCAAACTGGATAAATTGGCCCCATCATCCGAGTGTAATAAAATGGGTTAGATGTTGCTGTACTTGAAGTAGTGAAGTTGTTTTGCTCTCCTAGTGCCCCATCGATACTTAAGCCAGTTTTTAACCAATCTTTTACGTTAGCATCGGCGTTAACTCGACCAGTAAACCTTTCGTA
>DXEZ01000237.1 GCA_019114715.1 Candidatus Sphingobacterium stercoripullorum
CTCTATGCTCTTAAGCCCAGCAACTACCTCTGGTGGATCTTATGCCAACCTTTTTGATGCACATCCACCTTTTCAAATCGATGGGAATTTTGGTGGAGCAGCAGGTATTGTGGAGATGTTGGTGCAAAGCCATACGTCCTACATAGATATCTTACCGGCGTTACCAAGTAGCTTGAAATCAGGGAGCATGAGTGGCGTAAAATTAAGAGGGGGCTTCCAGGCAGATTTATCCTGGGATGAGCACCAGCTCAGCACGTTTGTGATCACCTCTCAAGCAGGGAATACCTTGAGGTTAAAATATAAAGATAAAACGATTCAACTTGAAACCAAACCAGGGGCAAGCTATGCCTTTGATGGGGAGTTGAGCTTAGTAAGTGAGTAAAGATAGATAGTTAAGTATGATCGTAGGAGAAAAGAGCCAAAGGCTATTTTGGGCTTTTAAATATATTGTTTGCATAGCGTTTTGTGTACAGTTTAATGGCTTTGCGCAAGAAGTGAATCAGGTGATACCATTAAATGAGCAGTGGCAAAGCACCTTCCATGCTAGTGATTCCACAAGGAATGCTGGCTTTCAGAAGAGCCAGGATCCTCTGCAGGGCAAGTGGAAGGAAGTTTCTGTGCCCCACAACTGGGACCAGTATAGCGGTTACCTGAGGCAGCTGCACGGTAACTTGCACGGTTACGCTTGGTATCGTAAGACCTTTGTGTTAAACGAAGATATCCAGGGGAGCCATGCCGAGCTGTTTTTTGAGGGCGTGAGCTCCTATGCCACAATTTGGCTGAATGGTACGCAAGTGGGCTACCATGAAGGAGGGAGAACGACTTTTACAGTGGAGGTCACCGATCACCTAAAGGGCAGAGGGCAGGAGAATATCCTAGCCTTGCGCGTGGATCACCCTGAGTCTATTCGGGACCTACCCTGGGTTGATGGTGGCTGCTCGCCGGAGAGAGGTTTTTCCGAAGGATCTCAGCCTTTTGGTATTTTTCGCCCTGTGTCTTTGCGAATAAAAAATAAAATTCACATTCCTGAATTTGGTGTGCACTGCTGGAATGAGGAGGAGTTGAACTTTCAAGAAGCGAAATTACATGCTACCGTTGACGTACAAAACAAAACGAGACAGACAGAGGATGTTCGCGTCGTTTTTAAAGTGAGAGACAGCACAGGAGCAGAGGTTGCACAGTCTGAACAAAGAGAGAGGCTGCAGGGAAATGCTACTAAGAAGATTGCAATAGATGAGCTTACGGTTAAGGATCCCGAGTTGTGGTATCCGGATAACCCTTATTTATATACCATCCATGCACATGTTTATAAAGGAGATAAGCTAGTTGATCAGCAGGTGATTGATTACGGAATACGCTACATCAGTTGGCCTAAAGGCCTAAAACCGAACGATGAAAATAAATTGCTAGTAAACGGTAAGCCCTTTTTTATCCATGGAATAGCCGAATATGAACATAAATTAGGGAACTCACATGCTTTTCATCCAGAGGAAATAAAGTCTAGAGTAGAGGATATGAAATCCCTTGGGTTCAACGCCTTTAGAGAGGCGCACCAACCCCACAACCTAGTCTATCAGCAAGAGTTTGATCGATTAGGCCTATTTTTCTGGTCTCAATTTACGGCGCATATTTGGTTTGATAATCCTCAATTTAGAGAGAACTTCAAGCGCCTTTTAAGGCAGTGGGTGCTAGAGAGAAGAAACAGCCCTTCGGTATTTCTCTGGGGACTCCAAAATGAGAGTGTATTGCCTGCAGATTTTGCTGAGGAATGTAGAGATATTATCCGAGAGATGGACCCTACGGCCTCAATCCAGCGATTGGTAGTCAGCTGTAATGGTGGCGACGGTACGGATTGGAATGTACCCCAAAATTGGACAGGAACCTACGGTGGCGATCATAACGATTACGGGGAAGACCTTAAAAAGCAACTGTTAGTAGGAGAGTATGGCGCCTGGCGTACTATGGAACTCCACGATGAGGGACCTTATTTACCCAATACCGGCCCGTATAGTGAAAATCGTTTTACAGATGTCATGGAAACAAAGTTAAGGCTCGCCGATTCGGTTAAGGATGAAGTGGTGGGTCATTTCATGTGGCTTTGGAATTCTCACGATAACCCAGGACGGATACAAGGCGGAGAAGGTTTTAGAGATTTGGATAAAATTGGTCCAGTCAATTACAAAGGATTGGTCTCCCCATGGGGCGAACCTACAGATGCCTATTATATGTACATGGCCAATTACAGTAAAAAAGAGCAGGCTGTACTGTATATAGACTCTCATACCTGGCCCAATAGATGGATGGAACCGGGAATAAAGGATAATATTCGCATATATTCCAACTGCGATGAGGTGGAGCTGTTTAACGATATCCAAGGTAGCTCTCTAGGAGTTCTAAAGAACCCTGGAAGAGGAAAGCACTTTGAGTTTAGCGGAGTTCAGGTCCAGTATAATGTTTTATACGCCGAGGGAAGAAATAACGGGCAAGTGGTAGCGCGAGATACCATCGTGCTTTCAGGACTTGCTCAAAGCCCCAACTACGACAAATTATATACGCTAGCTAGCGAAGATGTTCTCCAGCAGCAATCAGGTCTTAATTACTTAATACGCGTGAATGCTGGAGGTGGCGATTACCGCGATCATCAAGGTAATATTTGGCAAGGGGATCAGCCCTACTCAGGAGATTTAGGCTGGGGCTCTATCTCATGGACCGATAGATTTGAAGGGGTTAATCCTTTCTTTGCAAGTCAAAGAAGAACATTTGAGCCCATTAAAAACACCAAAGATTGGTCTATATTCCAAAGCTTCCGGTACGGACAGGATCAGCTGGCCTACCAGTTTGATGTGCCCAACGGGCAGTATGTCGTAGAGCTGTATTTTGCCGAACCTTGGGCAGGTAGAGGTGGCGATCAGGCTGCTATGGGCAAGCGAACATTTGATGTTGCCATCAATAACCGGCTTGTGGAAAATAGATTGGATATCTATAAAGAGTCCGGCTATAGTGCTGCCATAAAACGCAGTTATGAGGTGGAAGTTAGAGACAATAAGATACTGGTGGATTTTCCTACTGTTTACTCAGGTCAGGCAGTAATTAGTGCTATAAGCATAGCCTCAAAGGGTGGGAATCCGGCACAAACAGTTTTTTCAAAAGAACATTTCAATCTAAATAGCTCTGTGCCTTTGAAAGTGAACGGTTGGCTGGATATCAAAAACAATGCGTCTTCGCAAGAAGTTTACGAGCTAAGCTACTTACCTTCATTTTTATACGGTGCTGATTATGTGCTTTTAGAAGAGGGACAAAGGAATATAGACATGACCTTTAAGTATCCTACAAGCCTGTATGTAATTGCAGATGAATTTGTGGATGGCTATGAGCAGATGGATGAAGAACTGATTGATGCGCAAGGAAAAGCTTATAAAGTTTCTAGAAAACTGGTAGATAAAGGGGAACGCACCGACTATACGCCAGCTGGTGATTATATGCTCGCTTTCCACATTCAAAGTGGGATCCAGCCGGCATACGATCTTAAGGAATCAGTAGATTATAAAGCAGTAGATGCTAACCGGATTAAAAACGGCAACCAAGAACATTTTCAAAATCAAGATAGAATAGCCTTTGAAGATGGCAAGCAAGGGATGGTAGAATGGAAAATTCAAGTGGGCGTTGCCGATGTTTACGCCTTAACATTTAAATACCACAACCGAACCAAGGAGGTGAAGACGGGCTACTATGAACTCTACGATATTGAAGGGAAAATGTTAAAAGATAAAACTAAAGTAGATTTGATGCCTACCAGAGAGGGGAAATGGAATTACCTGGATGAGAATTCATCTACAATGATCAATGCAGGTACGTATTATGTACGTTTTTATTCCGATGGTGGCGAGGCTATTTTAGTGGATAATTTAGAGGTGAAATAATTAAATATTTAAATCAAAATAAATTGTTATGCTTATAAGAAGGATAATTTCAGCATGTCTTATGCTTATGATCGTTGGTTTTGCTTACGCACAAAAACCAGCCGATGCACCGGATGACTATTGGAATACCATCACGCAAAGATCCCAGAAAATAGTCGATGAAATCCCGAGGCTTTCTGAAGAGCAAAGTAAAGAGCTAGTGGAGAAGATTCGCTATCAATATTACTCTATCAATAAAGTTTACGACGAGTTTGATCCCAAGTTTGAAGGCGCCGACTCTAAAAAGAAAGCAAATCTGGAAGATAAGAGATTCAAGAAAACCGAAAAGCTCAATAAAAAGTTCATCGCCAGCTTGGGTAAAACTGCTAGCCCAGAGCAAGTGGATGCGGTGAAAGATGGGATGACTTACAGTTTGTTTCACGTTACCTCGAAAGCTTACTTTGATATGCTGCCGGACTTAACGCCAGCACAAAAAGAATTTATTGAGAAAAGTTTGAGAGAAGCGCGTGACAATGCGATGCATACAGGCTCATCTAAAGAAAAGCACGGTTGGTTCGGGAAGTACAAAGGAAGAATCAATAACTATCTTTCTCAAGAAGGCGTTGACCTTCAGGAAGCCCGCAAAGGGTGGATGGAAAGGATTGAGAAGGAAAAAGCTAAGTAATATTAAAAGAAAATTTTTTGCATGAATGGTTCCCACAACGTAATGCCAAAATTGGCTTGTTGTGGGATTTTCTATGTTAAGAGCGTTTTTTATTTCGGTAGGGGTTGCGTTTGATGTACTGAGAAAATGTTACAATTGATTTTCTTAAATTATTTTATAAAAATGACATTAATCCCCCTTTTTATTACCTAATTGAAAGAAAACGGTGAGAAACTCCATAAGCATTACAAAATGCAGGATAGTGCAGGATGCGCTTTTGTTAATGCTTTTATAACTTAGAATTCTCATAAATATAATATTTGTATATGAATAAGACGTGTTTGTAGATGCACGGAATAAACAAAAATTTAATTATGCTGAATCTGGTTAATAGACTAATAGACCAAAATAATTATGTAGTTAATTTGCTTTTTTAAAGTAGTTGCTTGCTTTAAAGTATAGTTGAATGTATAAGCTATACGCATTAAAATTTAGGTCTAACCGTATTTAAACTAAAAATCATTACAATGATAAAACTCAAAAAGACTAATTTCTGTTGCTTGCGAGTTAAAAAGGTATCATTATTAGTCACCGCATCACTCTTGATGGTGGGGCCTTTTACGACTGCTAATTCGAAGGTGATTGAACCTTCGCTAGATACCTATAGCTGGTCAGCTCAAGAATTAGAGAAAATTTCAGGGAAGGTTGTGTCAGAGTCTGGTCAACCAATAAGTGGTGCCACAGTCAACATACGAGGAACGACAAAAAGTGCGAAAACGGGCTCTTCGGGGGTGTTTGAGTTGGAAATTCCCAGTAGAGAGGTAACCTTAGTGGTTTCTCACCTGGGCTACGAAACGAAACAAGTTAAGGTGTCTAATTTAACCGATATGGTTATTGAGCTGGATGCCGTTGATGATGTAATAGACGAGGTTGTGGTTGTGGCTTACGGCCAGCAGGATAAAAGAACCTCCACACATGCGATTGAATCTGTGGAGATGAACGCTATTCAAGATGTTCCTGTAGGTAGCTTATCCCAATCTTTAAAATATGGAAATATTAGCGGTCTTAATGTAACTGGTGGGGAATCTCGCCCGGGTCAAGATGCTTCCATAAGTATTCGTGAACCGCGCATCCTATCCAAAGACGGTGGTACTTTAGAGCCGATATACGTCATTGACGACGTGGTTAAGTCTTCGTTTGAATTTAACTTACTGGACCAGTCGGAAATCGAGAGCATCTCCATACTTAAAGATGCAGCAGCCGCAATTTATGGGGTGAATGGAAACCAGGGAGCTGTTTTAGTGAAAACTAAAAGAGGAAGATCGGGAGAGCATAAATTCACTTACTCGGGTTCTGTGGGTATCTCCGATGCGATTAGACTACCGGATATGATGTCTGGTTACGATCACGCTAGATACCTCAACACCTACAACCAAACAGACGGTAAACCTGAAAATGACCCTTCTTTTTATGCAGATGACGAGTTAGATCATTTTAGAGATAACAATTACGATTGGTTATCCATGGCGTGGAAGTCGGCCATGAACACCAGGCAAACGTTAAACGCCAGTGGTGGTACAGAAAAGGTGACTTACTTTGGAAGCGTTTCCTACAACAACCAAGATGGTAACTTAGAAAATATTTCAAAGGACCGCTGGACTTACCGTTCAAACGTTTCATTGAATGTGGGCAATAACTTAAAGTTTGATTTCCAGCTGAGTGGTGACTTATCCAAGAACAAGCAGTTTTGGTTAAAGCAAGGAGGTGAGAACATCGATAAAGACGTGGTGTCTTTAATGCAAACGCCTCAGTTTAATCCGCCTTATGTGGATGGTCTTCCCGTCTTATTGACAAGTGCTACGAACTCCAATGCGGAGAACTTCCACTTTTTTGAAGTTTTAAACTCTGGAGATTACACCCAGGATAATTCTGCAGGGCTTAATGTGAATTTGAATGCCACTTATGATGTTCCATTTGTTGAAGGGCTGACCGTAAGAGGTTTCTTCAATAGAAGATCTACCAATAGTTTTGGAAAGCAATTTGGAACTACATATGATGTGTATAGATTTTCTATGTTAGGGTCTAATAACCACATTTTTGGTGGAGATGTAGTGAACTCGATCACCCTGAAAAACGGGGATATGCTGCGTTTTAATCCCATATATTCCAATAATTATCAGTTGAATGCTCAGATCAATTACGAGAGGAATTTTGGTAAGCATTACTTGTCTTTACTAGGTGTGTATGAACAGAGAGAGTCTTACTCCAATGGTGTAGCTACTTATATAGAGAAGTTCATCAACGGTGGAGAAGACAATATGGTTTACTTTTCAGGTCCTACAGCTTTACAGTCGGAGTCTGAATCCGAGCAAGGCTATCTATCCTATATTGGGCGTTTAGTCTATAACTACGACGAGAAATATTTATTTGAAACAACCTTTAGAGCAGACGGATCAACGAATTTTGCGCCAGAAAACAGATGGGGTTATTTCCCTTCCTTCTCAGCGGGGTGGGTGCTATCAAAAGAAGACTTCTTTCAAGAAGCACTTTCATTTTTTGACTTTTTTAAAATACGAGGTGCTATAGGATTCTCTGGAGCCGATAGAACGAGACCATTTCAGTGGTATACACGTTATAGAAAACAAACCCAAAGAGGTGGAGTCTTTGGTGGTAATGGCAATAGAGGAATTGTATTCAACCAAAACGGAATTGCCAATAGAGATGTTAAGTGGGATAAAACCATAAAAAAGAATATCGGTGTGGATATGTCTATGCTTGATAGCCGCTTATCGGTTTCAGCAGAAGTTTATCACGATGAAAACGTGGATATGCTTACGCAGCTAAGTACATCTATATCCCTATTAGTTGGAGAGGCGCTGCCATCGGAGAACTTCAGTAGGGTGAATACCTTTGGTACAGAATTATCGGCACACTGGAGAGACCGCATTAGCGATGACTGGTCGTACTCGGTAAGAGCGAACTTCAACTGGTCGGATGATAAAAATATATTAAGAGACGTTGCGGAGTCTAGCGTTGGAACGATGTTAGATCCTACTGGTAAATCCAGTGATAGAGGTGTTTATGGTTATATCTACAAAGGGTTTTTCCGTACACAAGAGCAGGTAGATGCTTTTTTAGCAGAGAATCCAGATTATACTATTTTCGGTAAAAAGCCAGAGCCTGGTATGTTGTATTACGAGGATATATCTGGTGCGAGAACTGGTGGAGACTTAACAGAACCCGATGGCAAGATTGATGATAACGACCGTACATACATCACTTCTAAAGAAAACAACCATTACGGAATCGGTTTAAACCTCCAAACAACTTATAAATCATTCTCTTTTCAAATGAGTGGTGGTTTATCTTGGGGTGGACAGTCGTTTGTAGAAGGAGACGCAAGAAAGAGAGCTTCAGCTACCTCCAACAGGCCGGCATTCTGGGCGGATCACTGGTCGGAAGACAACCCAAATGCTGCCTACCCGAATCCTTATTATGCAGACCAGAACGATCTAATTTCTTCTTTCTGGTTTAGAAGCTCAACAACGGCAAGGATTTCTAGCATTCAGCTATCTTACAACCTGCCGGAAGCTTTCAATAGAAAAGTAGGAGTTGAAAATATTAGGACATACGTAGTTGTTACCCAGCCGTTTAACTTGTACAATCCTTTTGATTACAGGTACAACTCGGGAACTTACGCAACTTATCCTACCATTAGGACGATGTCTTTAGGGTTAAGTGTTGGATTTTAATTTGAAATGTGATGAGAAAAAATATAATATTTAATTCCTTAATTATTGGTGCTACGGTCTTTGCTAGTTTTTCCTGTAATAAGGTGCTAGATAAAAGAGACTTGACAAATATTGATGGAGGCTTGTTGTTTAACGATTCAACATTAGCTTTCAAGAACTTAAGTTTCATTTACGATCAGAATCTACCCGGATGGTTTGGTACGGTTACGGGTACATCGGTGAATCCCACGCCAACTTTATCGGACGAGGGGCATGGCTCTAACGCCATTCTAAGGGGAGAAGTGACTACAACTAGCATCAATGATTTTGGCACGGGATTAAGCACAAGCAACGTTTGGGCGAAAATTCGTAAAATAAATGAGTTTATTCGGGACGTTGAAGCTGGAGAAATGCCAGAGGATACAAAAGGCAGAATGATTGCTGAGGCTAAGTTCTTCCGCGCATTCCAAAACTTCCATTTGGTCAAGCTTTATGGTGGTGTGCCCATTGTACTGGAGCCCATGAACCCCATTGGAGAAGAAAATAAAGAAGGGAACTTCTTAGCTAGGAGCTCAACCACTGAGAGTATAGAA
>DXEZ01000238.1 GCA_019114715.1 Candidatus Sphingobacterium stercoripullorum
CAGTTTTCTCCACAGAATTTTTGCCAATATTATGACTTATTCTTAGGACTATAGAAATAATTAATAGGTATATTTGCCCTAGTATTTTTTTAATGTAAGAAGTATGGTTTCTATAAAATGAGTAGGAAAGAGAAGATTCTAAAAGAGGCGTTAAAATTATTTTCAGAACAGGGTTTTTCGGCGACTTCAACGAAAGTCATAGCCGAAAAAGCTAAAGTGTCCGAGGCGCTTATTTTCAAGCATTTCGGCAAAAAAGACGCACTCCTTTCTTATATCATCCGAGCAGGTTATCGTAGAATCCTAATGAACCATAAAGGTATGTTAACATACAATGGCCCAAGAGACTTTTTACTAAAAATGATTTACCTACCCAATAAGCTCGTTTCCGATGAACCTCTTTTTTGGAAACTCCAAGAAAGATTGTCTCATCATCCTTTTGCTAGAAGCCAGCACGAACAATTTATCAAACCCGTGCAACCTATCGTGCTCCGCGCTTTCAAGGAACTAAATTTTCAAGATCCCGAAAGAGAAACCGAGTTTTTATTGCTAATAATAGACATGCTATGGAAAAGGGAAGCGTCTGGCGAAATTAAAAACTCTCTAGATTATGCCACTCTATTGGAGGAAAAATATAAACTAAACTAAATGCGCATTTATTCTTTTTTGCATAAGAATAGCGCAACATTCGGAAATAACAAATAAAAATCCGAAATTTGGTTTTGAATACACCAATAAATCAGTCATGTTGAAAAACCTTTATAGACAGGTATTAATTCTATTAATAACCTTAAGCTCTACTGCGAGCTTCGCACAAAACAAAGAATTTTTAGAATTCATCAATAAAGACCACCAGTGGGTTGACTCTATTTATGAATCCTTAACCAACAAAGAGCGTATAGCTCAATTGTTTCTCGTGAGGTCCCACACCAACTTAGGTCAGGGGTACATAGACTCGGTCCAGCGCGTGATTAAAAAAGAGAAGCTAGGAGGCCTGGTTGTCTTTCAAGGCGGCCCGAATGCACACGTCAACATGTTTAACAACTATCAACAGTCCTCAGACATCCCGTTGTTAATTTCTTTTGATGGGGAGTGGGGCTTAGGCATGCGTATGGCTGACTCAACCCTTTCATTCCCATTTCAGCTGACCCTAGGAGCAGTACAGAACAATGAACTCATTTACCAAATGGGTAAACAAATAGCGAGCGAGTTTAAAAGAATGGGCATGCATTTTAATTTTGCCCCGGTTGTGGATATCAACAACAATCCGAAAAATCCTGTTATTGGATTTCGCTCTTTTGGGGACGACAAGTATAAAGTAACAGAAAAAGCAGGTGCTTACATGCAAGGTATGATGGATGGAGGGATTTTAACGTCTATAAAACATTTCCCTGGACATGGAGACACAGACGTAGACTCACATTTTGATCTCCCTCAATTGAACTTTTCTCGTGAGCGCTTAGACACCTTAGAGCTGTATCCTTTTAAAGAGCTAATAGCTAAAGGCGCTCAATCGGTCATGGTTGGGCATATGCATGTTCCTGTAATTGATGACACTCCAAACATTCCTACCTCTATTAGCGAAAAGGCGATTCAAGAACTTCTAATTAACGAATTAGGCTTTAGAGGCTTGGTGGTAACCGATGCTATGGATATGGACGGAGTAAAAAAGAACTTCCCCAGTGGCCAGTCGGAATTGATGGCCTATAAAGCTGGGGTCGATCTCATTGAAGTATCCGCGGACAGCGAGAAGGCAATAAAACTCATTGAAAACTCTATCCAGACCGGAGAAACCTCTGAGGAGTTATTGGCAAAGAAAGTAAAGAAAGTACTTGCCACAAAACTATGGCTGGAACTGCATAAACAAAATCAAATTGAAACTGTAGGTCTATACGAAGATCTGAACTCGGAAGCCACAAAAAAGCTAGTCGACAGCCTAGCCCTTCAAGCTACAACTTTACTCAATAGTAAAAAGCTAATCGAAGAGTTCAACAAAGATGTCAGCACGGCCATCGTTCAGGTAGGTGGAGACTCCATGCAGTCTTTCGAGAAGCAAATGCTTAAAAACACAAGTAATTCAAAATTTTACCACATTTCCGAGGAACTAACAAAATCCGAGCTCAAGAAACTTCTAAAAGAAACCAGGAGGCATCCACAGATTGTTCTTGCCATCCACGACACTGGATTGCGCCCAAGACCTAGCTACATAATAGAGAGCAAGGAAATCAACAACTTTGTGGCTAAGTTAGCTGGAAAACGAACCATAAGCGTTTTATTTTCAAACCCATATACTTTAAATAACCTTCCTGTAAAAAGATCGAAAAGCATCCTAATGGGATACCAAAACGACCCATTTATGCAAAAAGCAGTAGGGAAAATTTTAATAAACAAAATTCCAACCCAAGGGAAACTCCCAGTGAATATTAATAAAAAATATAAAAACGGTATGGGACTTTGATATCGGCAAAAATTAATATATTTCGTTCCATTTTCAGTAGAAACAAAACAAAAACAAAAACATATGAGTAGTAATCATTCAGAAATTAACGTTTTAGAATTTGAAAACCAAAGTTTAGGGGACCGTCATATTGCGACGGAAATTGCCGATTTATTGAAACAAAAGCAAGCAGAAGGAAAAATGGCTGTGTTAGGCCTTGCTACTGGATCCAGTGTATTAGGTGTATATAAGGAGTTGATTCGTATGCATAAAGAAGAAGGACTAAGCTTTAAAAACGCCATTACTTTCAACTTGGATGAATACTATCCAATTAGTAAAGACCATAAACAGAGCTACCATACTTATATGTCTGAAAAGCTTTTCAGCCATGTAGACATTCTACCAGAAAACGCGCACCTTCCCGATGGCACGAAAACCGACAAAAATAAAGAGGTACTTTGCAAAGAATACGAAGACAAAATAGCACAGGCTGGGGGCATTGACTTGCAGCTATTAGGTATAGGAAGAAATGGCCACATTGGTTTTAATGAACCAGGATCCAGCATTGAAAGTGAAACACGTTTAATCGAATTGGATTCTGTCACTAGAAATGATGCTGCCCCAGCATTTGGCGGTCTAGAAAACACGCCGACTCACGCAATTACCATGGGGGTTGCCTCTATTTTAAGAGCAAAAAAAATAATATTAATGGCTTGGTCTACCAATAAAGCCTCTATAATTTCCAAAGTTATCAAGTCTGATCCTACTTCAGACATCCCTGCAACATTTTTGAAAACTGTAGCGAACGTTACATTTGTCTTAGACAAAGAAGCCGCATCAGAGATCGGGAAATAAAGAACTTTTAAAACAGCCTAACACCGCATCATTGGGGCCTAGGCTGTTTTAATCTATTTATAGATAGACACTAGCCTTTTAACCTAGATATACCACTGGTCTAATACATTTCATACAGCTTCACTGCCTCTTTCGCCCCCCAATAAGGTTCCAGTCCTTCTTTCTTCTCTTTCTTAAACTGCGCAACTGCTTTTTCTATGTAGGGTTTTGCTTTCTTTTTACCTCCTCCAAAAACCGCCGGCGTATAATAAATACCCATCCCCCGCACATATAAAGCACGTGGATTGCTGGGATCTATTTCCAAGGCCTTTGTTAATAGCTCCTTACTCTCCACCCCTAACTTAGCACCTCTAACCATTGGGCTAACATTGATTCTCGCACTAAGTAAATACGCCCGTAAAACTAAATTTTCCGGATTATTGTTTTGAATCTTTTCCGCTTTTATTAAAAACTCTTCCGCTCTATCGCACAAGGCATCGATTTGTTTTTTAGGGGAAACATATGCTGTCTCTACATAAGCTAATGCTGCATAGTAATTCGCATACCAATCGTCTTCCTCGACAAGTGCAATTCGCTCAATTTCATTAGCTAAGATTGAATTCGCCTTTTCACTTTCAACGATAGTTAGGGATCGTACTTTAGACTCGAGCAGCTCGTTTAAGCCCTGCCCAAATACATGATTCGTAGCGAGCGCAACGAGTACTGAAAAAAGAATTAATAGTTTCTTCATTGCAATTGATTTAATATTTCATCGGATCTATCTTTACCAATACTTATAAACACCCCTAAAAGAACAGACCTCCCATAGGGCTGCGTTACAGGTAGTCGGAAGTCTCCTTGATGGGAGTATCTATAGGTATAAACATGCTTTTTATTGGCAATATTATTCACCGCCAATACGGTAGTTACAAAGGTATTACCCCATTTTCTTAGCAAAGCCAAATTGGCGTTTAATTGATGTACTGGACTGGTTCTATCCGCTAAAAACACAGCGGAGTTAGGGTTAAAATACGGCCGTCCGGCCATCATGGAATAACTTCCCCCCACAAACAGTCCCAAGCTATTTATAAACTTCTTACCTACAACATGTAAGGTGTGAGGTGAAGAGAAATCAGGAGTAGCTAAATAAGGATAATTTAAATATTGCCTTTTGGTATTCAAATAACTATAAGACACCCAATAATCTAGGCCCGGAGAAACCTCCTGGCCCCTCCAAAAGAAATCTACTCCTCGAGCAAAGCCCTTTCCTAAGTTTTTGGATTCTAAAGAAGGTGTAATTAAGTTTTTATAACTCTTTATATATCCTTCCATGCGTAAGAAGTGTCCCAAAACTTGCTGCTGCAAGCTTACAATATAATGGTCGGCACGCTGATAGGCTGCATATGGAGCTTGAAAATTGTACTTATCTTCAGCTTGCTGGCTGTACTTCCCAGCAACAAGTGACAACGTTCCATTTCGGTTAGTTCGAAAGTTCACCGTGACCCTAGGATTTACGCTCCAGCTTTTGACTCTATCGCTATAATCCAAACGTACTCCTGGTCTAAGAACTATCCTGGGGTGGATCGTAATGCTAGTTTCTCCCCATAAATGGCCCGTGAAATCCCTAAGGATTAAGGTGTCTGAAAGACTGTTGTTTATAAAATACACTTCACTACCAATTTGACTTCGTACATGCGGTGACCATATATAATCATTAAGTGCGCGGACTTGATGCTGACTGAATTTGGGCTTATTGACTTCTCCATTGAGCCCGAAAACTTCTTGATTATAATTAACGCCATAACCTAGATAGTAATGGCTTTTTTCGCTTTCCTGCCTGTTGTACGTAAGCAAGGAGAAGGCGTAATCATTATTAATAGCTATGGGTTTTAAAGCACCCTGATCTTCCACATCTGGCTCTAAAGCTTTTTGCTCTCCTGAATTCCAGTACCCATACCAACTTATCTTTTCTTTAGCGGATAATTGATGGTTAAACTTACCATGTAAGGTCCAAGATCGAGGGGCTTTAATCCACTCGGTTTGATGGTTAATCACCTTATAATATGGAGTGAAGTTGGTGTAACTCACATCAAACCCTAAAGAGGTTTTCTCCTTAAGCAAGTGATCGTGCCCCACCTGCAAGGCATAAGGCAACAGCGCTACTATAGTAGAGTTCTTTTGAGGGTGCTCTTTAGTCTCCAAAGATAGGATAGAAGATAAAGCGTCTCCATAGCCAGCAGAATATCCTCCGGTATTAAAAGTAATGCCTTCAAAATGGTGGGGTGAAAACCGAAGCGGTTGCGCTAAATCGGGGATCCCAGGAAAGTAAGGGTGTGAAACGTGCAACCCATCAATAAACACTCTACTCTCCTCTTTGCTCCCACCTCTAACAAAAAGACCACTACTCTCTCCGATCATCTGGACACCAGGAAGCTGCTTTAATGCAGAGCCTATATCAGCATCGCTGCCAGGAGAAGTATCAACATCCATAGTTTGAAAGCTGATGGAACGCCCATAATCAAGTACTTTACGGCTCTTTCTATCTACGACGGCCTCCTGGAGGCTTGCATATTCGGGCTTCATGACGACCTCCAGTCCATTAATGGATTGAGTCAGGTTTATTCTTTTTTCTACTTGCGATAAAGAGAGGTGGCGCACAATTAAAACCGTATCGGATAAAACAGGGCTTGTGAATGAAAATGTACCGTCTTCTAAGGAACTTGTTCCATACACCGTTCCCTTAATAAAAATATTTGCTCCAGAAACCTTCCCTCCGTCTTTATCTAAAACGATTCCTTCCACATGAACTTCTTGAGCAACAGATGGCTTTAGTCCACCTATCAAACAACATAAAAGCAAGATCAATAATCTCATCTTAATTCAATTGTCAATAGCGAAGATACTGCGGAATGCCTCACTTGTTGTCATATGTACGTCAAGGTAAATCATCTTAGAAGCATCGGATGACTTATCTCCTATCCCAACTCTCCAAAAGGAGCTGTGAGTCTTCAGCTACAGCTTAATTCACAAACACCTTGCCTTTTACGATCTTAATGGGACTGTACTTTTCTAATTTCTTCATGGTTCTAATGACCGTTTCTACCCTAAGACCGAGCATATTAGCTATTTGTTGCCTAGTGAGCATCAATTGATGGCAATCTTCACAAATATATTTCTGCTCCAAGGAGAAATAGTCGATCAGCTGCGAGAGCATGCATTCCGGTTGGTTTGTACTCATGAGCTCCGATATCAAAAACTTAAACCTCAATTGCTGCGCGATGGTTTTCGTGAATTTCAAATGTAGATCTGGATATTCCTGGATTAAAGCAAAAAAGGAGCTCATACCTAACTTTAAAAAACTAATTTGGGTGTCAGCAATTCCAAAAGTTTTATGTGGCCTTTTATCAAATAGCGAAAGCTCACCAAAGCACTCACCCGGTTCTACCAGCTTATGGAGTACTTCCCGGCCTTCCTCAGTGAAGTTCACTATGCGTACTCGACCCGAAACCAACTGGTAGTAGTAGGTAGGCTGCGCTCCTATTTGATAAATTACATCACCCGAAGCTAAGTGTTCAACACTCGCCCCTTTATTTTGCAATAGTTCCTCTGGTACCATCATAGCTTAATGGAGTTAAAAATGTGTT
>DXEZ01000239.1 GCA_019114715.1 Candidatus Sphingobacterium stercoripullorum
TAGATACCATTGACAGGATTATGTGGCATATCCAAGAAGATGTAATTCCGGCTGTGCCAAAGCAGGGATCCGTTGGAGCGTCGGGTGATTTAGCGCCTTTATCTCATCTGTTTTTACCTTTGATTGGTCATGGTAAGGTGTGGTTCAAAGGAGAGCTAGTAGAAGCTAAGGAAGCCTTAGCAGCGTATAACATAAGTCCAATATTATTAGGTGCTAAAGAAGGTCTTGCTTTAATTAATGGGACACAGTTTATGGCTGCCCATGGCGTTAAGGCCGTAGTGGAAATGGGTAGACTTTTGGATAACGCCGATTTAATTGCCTCTCTAATGATCGAAGGACTAAACGGCTCGATTAAACCTTTTTATAGGGAGCTTCACGAGCTTCGCCCTTATAAGGGAAATAGATTTGTGGCTTCTACCATTTTTAATTTACTAAATGGATCTTCTATTTTAGAATCGCATAAACACTGTTCTAGAGTACAAGATCCTTACTCTCTACGTTGTATACCACAGGTGCATGGTGCTTCTAGAAATGCCTGGTTACATTTTAAAGAGGTCGTTGAAACAGAAATTAACTCTGTAACCGATAATCCAATCATTATCGATGATGAGCTCACAATTTCTGGAGGATCTTTTCACGGGCAGCCGATTGCTATGCCACTCGATTATGCAACTCTGGCAGTTTCTGAAATAGGAAATATCTCAGATCGTAGAGTGTACCTTTCTTTGGAGGGAGAAACAAACGGAGTGCCTAAACTGCTTATGAAAAATACAGGGTTAAACTCTGGGTTTATGATCCTTCAGTATACTACTGCAGCGATAGCATCAGAAAATAAAGGTCTATGTTTCCCCGCTTCAGCCGATAGTATCCCCACGTCTTTAGGGCAAGAAGACCACGTAAGCATGGGCTCTATTTCTGGGAGGAAGTTGTTACAAGTGATAGATAATGTGTATACTATTCTTAGCATTGAGATGCTATGTGCAGCTCAAGCTAAAGATTATCACAATCCGCTGGAATCTACACCTATTGTGGAGGCAATACATAAACATATAAGAAAAGTAATACCACATTTAGAGGCAGACCAGCCAATGGAGGACATATTAAATAAAGCTCAAGATTTGGTTAAATCCGGAGAGTTGATAGACCTCGCGGAGCAGGTTTCTAAGGAGTCTGGTGTGGAATATTATGGCGTGGGAGTTGAACATTTTAAAAGTTATTGAATATGAGTAAGAAAATAATAATAGGCCCTTTTAAGCAGCTATTAACGATGAATAAGTTGCCCGTTAAAGGCGCCCTAAGTGATGATGAGTTAGAGATTATTGCTGCAGGAGGTATTTTAATAGAAGGAGAGAAAATAGTAGAGGTTGGAGACTTCAGTAGCCTCAAGGAGAAGTGGTCCGATGCTGCAGAGGTCATTACTTTAACCGATGATTATATTGCACTTCCAGGGTATGTAGACTGCCACACGCACATTGCATTTGGTGGAAATCGAGCGAATGACTTTGCGATGCGAAATGCAGGGAGCTCCTATTTAAAGATTGCAGAAGCAGGAGGGGGGATTTGGAATACCGTGCGAGATACGCGCGGGTTAAGTGAGGAAGAGCTTGCTCAAGTTACCAGTCTTCGGGCTGATGAGCTGCTAAAGCAAGGGATTACTACTATTGAGGTGAAAAGTGGCTACGGCTTAAGTGTAGATGAGGAACTTAAAACCTTAAGGGCCATACAAAAGGCATCTAAGGATACTAATGCCGAGTTGATTAGTACTTGCTTAGCTGCACATACTTTTCCGAAAGACTTTGATGGTAGCCCCGAGGAGTACCTTAAAGAAATCATGGACCGTTTATTCCCAATTATAAAAGAGGAAAAGCTCAGTAACCGCGTGGATGCCTTTGTTGAGCAGAGTGCATTTTCTGCCGAGCAGACATTGCCTTATTTTGAGCTGGCGAAATCCATGGGCTTTGATATCACCATTCATGCAGATCAATTCAGTACTTCTGGATCTAAATTAGCAGTAGACTTAAAAGCAGTTTCTGCAGATCACTTAGAAGCATCGGGAGAAAAAGAAATTGCCATGCTCGCAGATTCCGATGTCGTTGCGGTAGCTCTGCCAGCTGCCTCCCTAGGAATAGGTTGTCCATTCACGCCGGCAAGAAAGCTTTTAGATGCGGGAGCTAGTTTAGCGATTGCCACGGACTGGAACCCGGGGTCGGCACCTATGGGGATGCTGGTGGAAAGTGCTAGTATATTAGCTACAATGGATAAGTTGAGTAATGCTGAAGTGCTCTCGGCAATAACCTTCCGTGCAGCCCATGCTTTAAACCTGAAAGATCGGGGTAGACTCGTCCCAGGGCAGTTAGCGGATTTTGTGATCTATAAAACGGATAACTACCAGAACATCACTTATTTTCAAGGCGGCTTAAAACCTCAAGAGGTTTGGAAGTCAGGAAAAAAAGTGGTTTAATAAATCTAAAAGTATGGTGATGAAAACATTTCAAGAAGAAATTTTACAAGGGATTCCCGATTCACTCCCTGCAAAAGTGGAATTAGATGATAATATTAGTCATGCCCCTAAGAGAAAGAAAATACTTTCTAAGCAAGAGGAGAAGTTAGCACTAAGAAATGCTTTGCGGTATTTCCCAGAAGGCTGGCATGTAGAGCTGGCGGAGGAATTCCTAAATGAGCTCCGTAGTTACGGAAGAATATATATGTATAGGTTTAGGCCTAGTTATAAGATGTATGCAAGGGGAATAGAAGAGTACCCTGCGAAAAGTAAGCAAGCAGCAGCAATTATGCTAATGATCCAAAATAATTTGGATCCCGCCGTTGCTCAGCACCCCCATGAGCTGATTACTTATGGAGGGAATGGTGCAGTATTTCAAAACTGGGCTCAGTATTTATTGACCATGAAGTACCTCGCTGAAATGAGCGATGAGCAAACCCTCCATATGTATAGTGGACATCCTATGGGACTGTTCCCATCCAGCAAGGAGGCTCCTAGAGTCGTAGTGACCAACGGGATGATGATACCCAATTATTCCAAGCCAGATGACTGGGAGCGTTTCAATGCCCTAGGCGTAACGCAGTATGGGCAGATGACTGCCGGTTCTTATATGTACATTGGCCCGCAGGGAATTGTCCATGGAACGACAATTACAGTTATGAATGCTTTTCGGAAGCATCTAGCGGAAGGCGATACTATAAAAGGTAAGGTGTTTCTTACCTCAGGCCTTGGAGGTATGAGCGGCGCGCAACCAAAGGCAGGAAATATTGCAGGTTGTATTACCGTTTGTGCGGAAGTAAACCCTGCTGCTGCCCAAAAGAGGCACGAGCAAGGTTGGGTAGATATATTGGTGGAGGACCTGGATTCACTGGTCGTAAAAGTGAAAGAGGCGCAGGCAGCTCAAAAGGTAGTCTCTATAGCCTACATAGGTAATGTTGTAGATGTATGGGAGAGGTTTTATGAGGAGGGCGTTTTTGTAACGGTAGGTTCAGACCAAACGTCTTTGCATAACCCCTGGTCTGGTGGGTATTACCCAGTGGGGCTGAGCTATGAAGAGTCCAATGAGCTGATAGTTCAGAATCCAGAGCGCTTTAAAGCAGAAGTGAAAAAGACCCTAGTGCGCCACGTTGCTGCAATTAATAAGCATGCAAAGCGAGGGACCTATTTTTTTGATTATGGGAATGCTTTTTTACTGGAAAGCAGTAGAGCTGGAGCTGATGTGTTTGCAGAAGATAAAACCAGCTTTAGGTACCCTTCTTATGTGCAGGATATTCTAGGGCCAATGTGCTTTGATTATGGCTTCGGCCCATTCCGATGGGTATGTACAT
>DXEZ01000240.1 GCA_019114715.1 Candidatus Sphingobacterium stercoripullorum
CTGGTAGATGTACCTGAATATAAGTTCTCCCTCTCTCCCTGCATCGGTGGCGACAATTATCTTATCCGACTGGTCGAATACTTCTTTGATTACCTTTAGTTGTTTCAATGCGCCGGGGTCTGCCTTGTACCCTTTTTCCGCTTTCACTTGTCGGGGTGTAAGTTGAAAACTATCCGGGATAATAGGCAGACTTTCCCGGCGGAAACTCTGTATGCCGTATGCTTCCGGCATTGCCAAACCGACAAGATGGCCAAACGCCCAGGTAACGAGATACCCGTTACCTGAAAGATAGCCATCCTGTTTTTCACTCGCTCCTAAAATACGGGCAATGTCCCTTGCCACACTTGGTTTTTCTCCGATTACTGCAATCATTCTAATTTTGATTTTAATTGTTCCACTTCTTTTTGTCTTAGGATTTTCCGGTCATAATAGATGTGATAGCCATCTATATGATATTGTCGGTTCTGCTCGTCTATGGCTTCCCAGTCTGTTTTGTAACAGGCGAAAATAAACAGGGCGAAACCGACAACCGGGATAAGGATTAATACCACTATCATCTTTTGCGTCCCCTGCTCTGTTTGGGTTTGTCCGTCTGCTCCTGCTTCTCCTTTTTATCCTGCTTGGTCTTTTGTTTTTCAGTGGGCTTGTTCTGACCCTTTTTCAAAGGTTCTTTCACTTTCTTGGTGGCTTCGTTGGTCTTGCCTTCCGAATTGACCGCTACCTGTGTGCGGTTCTTGCTGGCGGGGGTAATTTCTTTCACGGCGGAACGGTCAAAGCTGGGATTGTCACTGTAAAAGCCTAACTTCTTCTTATCATGGTTCACCTGAATATAAGCATCGTATTCGACCCCCCGCTTGTCTTTCAGCCCGGCAACAAAGATGGTCTTGTCATTGACTAAATCCTGCTGTTGCTGGCGGGATAGCTCTATTCCTGAAATGCTTTTGGGAATGGTTACACCGTCACTGGTGACAAGGCTGTTATGCTGCGTCTGTTTCTGCCCTTGCTCCTGTGACTGTTTGGCATTAGGATAGATAAATTCCAGACTTTTCTTGTCGGCATTGACCTGAACAGTTGCGGAAAAGGGATTTTTACGGTTGGAAATCATATTTTCAAGGAATACCCCTTTTCCTTCCCGTAAGGCTTCCTTTTGTTCCTTGTTCAGTTTGACACCCTTTATTTCATCCGGTATTTGGACGCTGCTTGCACGCATGGAAACCAGTTCGTTTGTTACTTTATCCACGCTGACGAAAGAGGGTATCATTTCTCCCGTGATATAGTTTTTCAGGTTTACTATCCGTCCCATGTTTCCCGTTTCAAGAAGATTGGCTTTATCTTCTTTGGAAAATTCATGTCCGAAGAACGGACGTTCGAGTTCCGGCTTTTGTCGGATGCCATGTATCGCCAAAACTACATTCCCGTCTTTGTCGTGCCGGAAAGATAAACGTGCGTCCAGTTTCATAATGGCTGAATTGTAGTTACCCGCAATGGTGAACGCTCCGGGCGACTTGTATCCCCTTAACATGGGTTCTAAAGCCTTTGCCTTTTCAAGCTGTTCTTTGGATAGACCAAAATTCTTCAAGGCTTCCCAGTCCACTTTATCCGGGTCAATCACATACTTGCTTTTGTCGGGTTGCTGCGGTGCTTGCGCCGTTGCTCCCGTTTCTTTGGCTGGCTGCTGTTGAGTTTGGGTTTCCTGTTGCTCTTTCTTGGCTTCCTGCTTCACGGTTTCAGGTGTCACCCGGTAACGCTCTATGCCCGCTTCGTTTTCAGGTGTCGGATGATTGAAGTTATCCCTGATTATCGGCTCGATTTTGGGAAGTTCAATCTTAGGGATTTTGAAGAAGTTAAAACGGGTCGGGTTCTTCAACTGGTTCATCATGTTGGAAAAGAAGTTGGAAAAGAAATCACCGTGACGGTCGAATTTCAAAAGTTCGCTGTTGTTCTCCGGTGGTACGGTTTGGAGTTCCCCGTTTTCATCTACGCCTTTTACTGCGCTGATTGTCTTTTTCTCCTTATCCAGTACAAGAAGAATATCCATCATCTGTTCGTCAGTGGTGGATTGGCTGGCTGTGTTTACATCCATAATGTTTTGAATTTTAATGAGTAAATAAATTTTCGGAAGTAAAAGTAAGGATGAAATAGAGTATATTTAAGGATTTGGAAACGGGTGGCTTCATTAGTCCTCGTTTGGCTTCATTAGTCCGCTCTATTATGAGATTATTCTATATAGGGTGTATAGATAGTTCACATATATTCCCATTTTGGTTGTGCTATATCTTATAAACCTCCTCAATACTAATATTTTTACTCCTTTTTGTTTGATTGAAAATAAAAAAAAGATATTTTTGCAATGTTGTAATACTCCACAACTTGTGTTATGGGTTAAAGTGTATAATTTAAAAAGATGAAACTTAGGAGAGTCCTTTATTATGAGTACATACAGAGTCTTGCTTTTACTTCCGCAATGAGTGTGGTTGGAGAAATATTCTGAATAAACAAGCATCAGGCATAATTAATTCAGTAATACTTGTTATTGTTGAAACGATTGTATCTATGGTTTGTTTCCAGTTCTGTTTCATATTGAGTGTATTTATAATATGCAAAGATAGTAATAGAATTCTATTAAATAGGGACGAATCTTTATATGGGTTCGTATGATGGACGCTTACGTATGTGTATCTTCTTAATAGAAGTTGAACGTTCCGATAGGGACTCTCCTTTTTTTAATTACTACTGATGGAAAAAAAGAAAGATTGGTTTAAAACTAAATCATATTGCCATATCGGACAACGACTTTCACAAAAAGATCGATGTGCGGTCAGTGCTTATATCCATCATAAAGAAAATATAATTCATCACGCTTTCTTTCCTTTAATAAGAAAGACACATAGAAAAAACAAGTATAAAGTAATAACAAATAAGTCAGGAAAGCAGATTCGCTCTAAAGAAACAAAAAAAAGAGTATTATGCTATGCGACACATTTTGACTCTGCGATTTATTCATATTACGCACTACAAATGAGTGCAAAATATGAAGAATATTTAAAGCGTAATGCTATTTCTGATAATATTACTGCTTATAGAACTATTAATAAAATAGACGGACAAGGTAAATGTAATATAGATTTTGCAAAGGAAGTATTTGATTTTATAGAAAAGAAAAATAAACAGGGTACTGATGTTGCCGCAATAACTTTTGATATCAAAGGATTCTTTGATAACCTCGACCATAGACTACTAAAAGATACTCTAAAAAGACTATATGAAGTAGATAAACTAGATGATGATTTGTATGCTGTCTATAAGAGTGCAATAAAATATTCATTTGTAGAATTAAGAGATTTATTTAATCTCTTTAAGAATCAAATTGTATGTAAGTATGAGCAAACAGATTTAACAGAACGTAGGATAAAGAAAATAAATTACATGCGAGACAATAAAGCTGTTGCATTTTGCAGTAAAGAAAATATAAAAAAAATCCGTGAAGCCCATATAATAAAAAGAGGCAATTATATCTATCATCCTGATAAAGAAAAAGGTGAAACTAAAGGCTATACACATAAAGGTATTCCACAAGGGCTACCAGTGAGTGCTGTACTTGCTAATGTATACATGATGGATTTTGATAAAACAATAGTTTCAAAAATAAGTTGTGAAAATGTTCTTTATAGAAGATATTCTGATGATATTGTTGTAGTCTGTCCAAAAGAATTAGTCGGCTGTATCAAAAAGGTAATTTTTGACAACATAAAAAAAGTCAAACTAGAAATAGAAGCATCTAAGACTAACGTTTTCTATTTTATACGCAAATTAGATAAATCTATCGAATGCCATCATTCAACAAGAGGAAAAAATAAACTATTTGAGTACTTGGGGTTTTCTTTTGATGGAGAGCGAGCGTTATTGAAACAATCTTCTGTAAGTTCCTATTATCAACGAATGCAATCTACATTGCAACGCAATACAGCATTTGCATCAACAGTGAAAAACAACGAAAACTATGGGAAGATATTTATAAACAAGGTGGTTAAAAAGTTCACATTCAAGGGGGCTAAAAAACATAAAATATACTATCGTCAGAAAGCTAAAGATGGTAAAAATACTTTTGTGTATTCAGGAAAACATAGTTTAGGTAATTACCATACATACGTAATTAAGTCATCTGATATATTCCAGTCGGATGATATAAAGCACCAATTAAAACGTAATTTAAGAATCTTGAAAAAGAAAATTTGTATTGCTAAAGAAAAAGTTAGCCAAAGGATTAACAACAAACGTATGTATGAGATTAGAACTTATGGAAGGATTTTCTCATAAATAGACTACCAATATTTGACCAATAAGAAATGGGAAATCCAATATCATATCAGATATCCCATTTCTCGAATAATGATTATTCGTTAAGAATTAAATGACTTAATTCAGGATTATTCTTAATCCGTTCCATTTCATCCTCTACAATCTGCTTGACCTCCTGCTTGATGCGGTTATAATTAGCCTGTATTTCTTCCTGCATCCGGTCGTTCCCGTCCTCGTCCCTAAAATCTATGATTTGGGGCAGCTTCTTGTAACCTGCGGTTTCCCTTTTCACTTGCTCGTTATCCACCACAATTTCCGCATGGAATATTTTTTGCTCGATGCGTTCATCGTAAGCGACTGCTCAACTACATCTTGTGTATTCGATTTTTTATTGAGGTGCACTCCATTGTAAGTGCGTCTCGATTTTTTCATATGCCAACTTATCTCAGGGTTGTTATTGAGTGTCAATCTCGCTTT